>NZ_JBEOPO010000003.1:0-176509 GCF_040310145.1 Shewanella sp. S1-49-MNA-CIBAN-0167
AGTCCATCTCTGGTCTCTTCTGTGGATGTCAAGAGTAGGTAAGGTTCTTCGCGTTGCATCGAATTAAACCACATGCTCCACCGCTTGTGCGGGCCCCCGTCAATTCATTTGAGTTTTAACCTTGCGGCCGTACTCCCCAGGCGGTCTACTTAATGCGTTAGCTTGGGAGCCCAGTGACTAAGTCACCAAACTCCGAGTAGACATCGTTTACGGCGTGGACTACCAGGGTATCTAATCCTGTTTGCTCCCCACGCTTTCGTGCATGAGCGTCAGTCTTTGTCCAGGGGGCCGCCTTCGCCACCGGTATTCCTCCAGATATCTACGCATTTCACCGCTACACCTGGAATTCTACCCCCCTCTACAAGACTCTAGTTCGCCAGTTCCAAATGCAATTCCCAGGTTGAGCCCGGGGATTTCACATCTGGCTTAACAAACCGCCTGCGCACGCTTTACGCCCAGTAATTCCGATTAACGCTCGGACCCTCCGTATTACCGCGGCTGCTGGCACGGAGTTAGCCGGTCCTTCTTCTGTAGGTAACGTCACAGTGATAGTTTATTAAACTACCACCTTTCCTCCCTACTGAAAGTGCTTTACAACCCGAAGGCCTTCTTCACACACGCGGCATGGCTGCATCAGGGTTTCCCCCATTGTGCAATATTCCCCACTGCTGCCTCCCGTAGGAGTCTGGGCCGTGTCTCAGTCCCAGTGTGGCTGATCATCCTCTCAGAACAGCTAGGGATCGTCGCCTTGGTGAGCCATTACCTCACCAACTAGCTAATCCCACCTAGGTTCATCCTGTCGCGGAAGGCCCGAAGGTCCCCTCCTTTCCCCCGTAGGGCGTATGCGGTATTAGCAGTCGTTTCCAACTGTTATCCCCCTCGACTGGGCAGATCCCTAGGCATTACTCACCCGTCCGCCGCTCGTCACCTCAGGAGCAAGCTCCCTTGTGTTACCGCTCGACTTGCATGTGTTAGGCCTGCCGCCAGCGTTCAATCTGAGCCATGATCAAACTCTTCAATTAAAGTTTTTTGAAAACCCCATTCTTACAAGTAAGAACGACGCTTTCGGCTCAATGAATTCTGATTTCATTAATTAGACTCGGAAGAATCTAAATAATGTTTGTACATATTACTATGAACACTCATCGTTGCATTGAGTTGAAATTTTTTGATTGCCAACATTCCGAAGAACAGAAGACAATTTCGAATAACTCAATACCTGTGAATGTCCACACAGATTACTTGATAAATTGTTAAAGAGCGTTGACCGTTTCAGTAGGTCAGGGGTGCGTATTCTACGCATTCCCTTTATGGCGTCAAGTGTTTTTTCAAACTTCTTTTTGCCTGTTATCAACACTATTAAGTAGTTGTTAATAACGCTAACCGGTTTTTGCTTTCGCTGTATGCCGTGTCAGTGGATGCGCATTATAGGCAGCTTGAGATTTAGTGCAAGCGCTTTTGTGTAAAAAAATGACCTTTTTATGATCTTTTATTCATTTCACCACTTAACTACAAGATACCCACTATTTACCCCCAAAGTTATCCACAATTGGTTAATTTATCAGAGAGTTTTAAGATAACAGAAACAAAAAAGGTAGCGAATAATCGCTACCTTTTTTATCTAATATCAATGATGAACTGATAATTAACTGAGTTTACCGTGACATTGTTTGTACTTTTGGCCTGAACCACATGGGCATGGATCGTTACGGCCTATCTTCTCACCTTCACGGATCACCGTTTTAGGCGCTTTTGCTTGTTGTGTATCTTCATTGCCTAATGCTTCAGCTGATGCGTGTTGATAAGCCAGTTCGATCTTTGCTTCTTCGTCACGGCGACGCTGTTCCATTTCGTCTACATCGGACTGAGCTTGCACTTGGACCTTAGATAGAACACTTATCACATCATTTTTCAATGATTCAAGCATTTGTTGGAATAACTCAAAAGATTCACGCTTATATTCTTGCTTTGGATTTTTCTGTGCATAGCCACGTAAATGAATACCTTGACGCAAATGATCCATAGCAGCTAAGTGTTCTTTCCAGAGTCCATCGAGTGTTTGTAGCATTACCGATTTTTCAAATTGACGTAATACCTGTGCACCGACCATTTCTTCTTTAGCTTTATATAAATCAGTCCATGATGTCACGATACGTTCGCGTAAGGTTTCTTCATGCAGATTATCATCTTTATCTAACCATTCTTGTATCGTTAACGCTAGACCAAACTCATTACTGAGGCGTTGCTCAAGCCCAGGCACATCCCAGAGCTCTTCGAGTGAACGTGGTGGGATATATTGATCGATAATAGCGCTGATCACATCTTGTTCGATATTCTGAATCGTTTCTTGAATACTTTCAGCATCCATTAACTCATTACGCTGTGAATAGACGACTTGACGCTGATCGTTAGCAACATCATCATATTCCAGTAGTTGCTTACGAATATCGAAGTTACGCGCTTCTACTTTACGCTGGGCATTTTCGATAGCACGCGATACCCAAGGATGTTCAATCGCTTCACCTTCTTCCATCCCTAGTTTTTTCATCATGCCTGAAACACGATCTGAGGCGAAGATACGCATTAAGCTGTCATCCATCGACAAGTAAAAGCGTGAAGAACCGGCATCACCTTGACGACCTGAACGGCCACGTAGCTGATTATCGATACGACGTGATTCATGACGTTCTGTACCAAGAATATGTAAACCGCCAGCTTCGAGTACTTTACCATGCTGAATGTTCCAGTCTGAACGAACCTTAGCAATCTGTTCAGCCGTTGGATTTACTAATTCTTCAATTTCAACTTTCCAGTTACCACCCAGAACAATATCCGTACCGCGGCCAGCCATGTTTGTTGCAATGGTTACTGCGCCAATACGCCCGGCTTGAGCAATAATCTCTGCCTCTTTCTCGTGGAATTTGGCATTCAATACACTGTGTGGAATTTTTGCTTCTTTTAGTAATGATGCTAAAACTTCAGATTGTTCAATTGATACGGTACCAACAAGCACTGGCTGACCACGTTCACGACAAGCTTCAATGTCTTTAACAATAGCTGCATATTTCTCTGGCGCGGTGAGATAGACCAGATCAGGCATATCGTTACGCACCATAGGCTGATTGGTCGGTACAACAACAGTATCTAAACCATAGATATGTTGAAATTCAAATGCTTCAGTGTCTGCAGTACCTGTCATACCGGCAAGTTTGTCATACTGTCTAAAGTAGTTTTGGAAAGTAATAGAAGCCAGAGTTTGGTTTTCATTCTGGATTTTAGCGCCTTCTTTGGCTTCGACAGCTTGATGTAAGCCTTCAGACCAGCGACGTCCAGGCATAGTACGACCTGTATGTTCATCGACGATAATGACTTCATCATCTTTGACAATATAATCGATATCTTTTTCAAACAAGGTATGTGCGCGAAGTGCGGCATGAGCATGGTGCAACAAAGAGATATTCGACGCAGAATAGAGTGAATCACCTTCTGCTAACATGCCTTTCTCAATTAAGAGTAGCTCAACTTTTTCTTGCCCACGTTCAGTTAAATAAACCTGCTTACCCTTTTCATCAATTGTGTAATCACCTTCGCCAACATAGTCTTCGGTATCTTCTTTGTCTTGACGGATTAAACTTGGGATTAATAAATTGATTTTAGCGTATAGCTCAGAACTGTCTTCGGCCGCACCAGAAATAATCAACGGTGTACGGGCTTCATCAATTAAAATTGAATCGACTTCATCAATAAGGGCATAGTGCAATGGTCGCTGAACACGTTCTTGGGGAGAAAACGCCATGTTGTCACGAAGGTAGTCAAAACCAAATTCATTATTGGTGCCGTAGGTGATATCGGCAGCATAGGATTCTTTCTTTTCAAATTGGCCTATACCAGAAATGTTAATCCCGACACTTAAGCCTAAAAACTCAAACAGTGGGCGGTTATTTTCAGCATCACGCGTTGCTAAGTAGTCGTTCACAGTAATGATGTGAACACCTTTGCCCGTTATTCCATTAAGGTAGGCTGGCAGGGTTGCCGTCAGGGTTTTACCTTCACCGGTTCGCATTTCAGCAATACGATTGCTGTCTAATACCATGCCACCGAGTAATTGAACATCAAAGGGACGCATTTCAAACACACGCTTTGATGCTTCACGTACAACAGCAAAAGCCTCTGCCATGATATTATCTAACGTTTCACCATTTTCTAGACGGGTACGGAACTCTGCAGTTTTAGCTTTAAGTTCTTCATCAGAAAGTTTTTCGTAATCAGATTCTAATGCATTAATTTGATTAACAATTTTTCCAAGACTTTTCAGGGTGCGGTCGTTGCGACTTCCGAATACTTTTGTCAGTAGTTTGCCTAACATCTTAATCACTTATCTGTTGTAGGTTTGGCTCATTTGAGCGCATTAACCGTTAATATTATTAACTTGCTTTGCGGTAGACGTATTTCTGTGGATCTATTTGTTGTTTACCGCGCAGCACTTCGTAATGCACATGGGGGCCGGTTGAACGGCCTGTGCTTCCCATACTGGCAATTTTATCGCCTTTGGCAACGACGTCACCTACGTTTACTGACAGAGATTTATTATGTCCATACCGAGTGCGAAGACCATTTCCATGATCAATTTCGACTAACTCACCATAGCCAGACATCCTTCCTGACCATGTTACTACGCCTGCAGCAGTCGCAGTAACATCTGTCCCTTCTTTACCGGCGAAATCAATACCTTTATGCATTGTTCGTCGGCCATTAAAAGGGTCATTTCGTAAACCATAGGACGAAGATAACCAACCTTTATCGATTGGCCGCCCTGATATAAAACGCTCTTCATCTATATGGAGATTAGATGCTACTGTTTCAAGTAGTGATAGCTGAACGTTATTATTATCAATTCTAGATGCCAGCTCACTCATTTCATCGATAAGCTGACTTAATTCGACACCATTGCCTATTTCGCTTAAACCGCCGATACCAACTTCTGTAGAGAAATCAAATTGATCATCAAGGAGGTTATTTTGCGCTACTTGTTGCCCCAGGGCTTCAAGACGGGTGATTTTGGCTTGCATCTTGGCCACATGAACAACCAAAGTTGTCAGCTGGGTTTCTGTTGCAGTTTTGAGTTCTACCACTTGTTGCTTTTGCTGTTGGCGCAGTTGTTTATTTTCATCAACTTTCGCTTGTTGGTTAGCAAAACGCTCAGTGCTATATTGATATATTCCTGTGCCTGTGGCCATTAGAATAATAGGTAGGAGTAACCAACGCTTGCTAGGTTGCCAGCGCGTTACACCATTTCGACCTTGGATAAAAACTGTTACACTCATAGCTTCATTCAGCCATCTAATTATCATATGAAAAAGCCCCCTCAAGATCTCAGTAATTTAGTTCATCTGTCTGGGAGACTGCCTGAACTGGCCGAGAAAGCAGAACTACTTAATAATCTGAATCGTTATGTAAAACAGACGTTAAATGGTCCTGTGGCCGAGCAGCTCAAAGTCGCCAATCTCCGCCAGGGTGTTCTTGTTATTGAAACTACATCAGCAGCATGGGCTGCTAGAATAAACTTTCAAAAGCAGAAGCTATTAAAACAGCTTCAAACTGATACGCTTCCGATGCTTACCGGTATTGAGGTTAAAGTCAATCCTGGACTTTCCTTAGCAAAACCACAATCTCAACCTAATCAAAATATGATCAGCACCACTGCTGCAAAACATATTGAAGCATTAGCAGAACATATCGATGGTTCTTTAGGTGAAAAACTAAAACGGCTGGCTGCATTAGCCAGCCGTAATAGGCAATCTTAACCAGTTAAGCGAGTGTTAACGCACCTGGAACCATGAAACTGACAGGCACATCAGCCTCTTTGTCAAAGCTCACTAATTCCCACGCATCTTGCTGAGCAAGTAATGCACGGACAAGTTGGTTGTTTAACGCATGACCAGTTTTATAAGCCGAAAACTCACCGACAATGGCATGGCCAGCAACATATAAGTCACCAAATGCATCGAGAATTTTATGCTTAACGAATTCGTCTTCATAACGCAGACCATCAGGGTTTAATACACGATATTCGTCAAGTACAACGGCATTTTCCATGCTGCCACCCAGTGCAAGATTATTCGCACGTAGATATTCAATATCTCGCATAAAACCAAATGTTCTGGCACGACTAATGTCTTTCACGAACGCTGATGTCGAAAAGTCCATCACCATGTGTTGCTGACTGCGAGCAATTTCTGGGTGAGCAAAGTCAATTTCAAAATCAACTCTAAACCCTTTGAAAGGTTTTAACTCGGCCCATTTATCGCCATCTTCAACACGCACAGGTTTGGTGATTTTTAGATATTTCTTCGCGGCTGCCTGTTCTTTAATACCTGCACTTTGCAGTAAGAACACAAATGGACTTGCACTGCCATCCATAATCGGGATTTCTGGAGCGTCAACTTCGATAATAGCATTATCGATGCCTAAGCCAGCAAGTGCAGCAAACAAATGCTCAATAGTTGATATTCTTATACCGTCATCGTTTACCAGGGCTGTACACATTGTTGTTTCACGAACCATATTGGCCTTTGCTGGTATAGACACAGCTGGGCTAAGATCGGTACGCTTTAGCACAATCCCGGTATTCACAGGTGCAGGCTTAATGCACAGAGTCACTTTGTTGCCAGAATGTAATCCGACACCAGTGCTCTTCACCATTTTTTGAACAGTTCTTTGAAAAATCATTCAGAAGCCCATAAATATCAATATTAAACAAATAGTTGCAATTATAGCCTCAGGCTATCATGCATAACTGGTACAACATCTTACCATAAATTTGGCTTTTCACAAAAAAAACGCCAAACACATAGCAAATTATAAACCTATTTACAAAATAACCCTTGTCAGCACATCGCGCTCATTAGTCACGCAAAAACATAGCGTTTTATCCGTGTACTAATCAGCTTGTTTACGCAAGAATGCTGGAATATCAAGATAGTCAGCATCTGTGCGCGGTACTGGTTGTGTCTGTGTCTGTGGAACAGCATTACCTTTTGACGCAGCATAACTTTGTTGTGATACAACTTCATCAACAGGTTCTGGACGAGGCTCCATTACAACGGGCTCTGGACGAGCAACAGGCTTAGACACTAATTGAATGTCTGGCTTTTTCTCTGCACCAATACCTGTCGCAACAACGGTTACTCGCAATTCGTCACTCATTTCTGGATCAATAACAGCACCCACAACAACAGTTGCATTCTCAGATGCATAGGCTTTAACGTGATTACCCACAGTTTCAAGCTCTTCAATGGTGATATCCATACCGGCGGTAATGTTCACTAACACACCGCGAGCACCTGCTAAATCGATATCTTCAAGTAATGGGCTGGCAACAGCTGCTTCTGCAGCTTCTTCAGCGCGATCATCACCACGAGCAACACCGGTACCCATCATGGCATTACCCATTTCAGACATAACGGTTTTCACATCGGCGAAATCGACGTTGATAAGACCTGGGCGAGTAATTAGCTCTGCGATGCCTTGAACGGCACCAAGCAATACGTTGTTAGCAGCAGCAAAGGCATCAAGTAGTGATGTGCCACGGCCAAGTACTTTTAATAACTTTTCGTTTGGAATCGTAATTAAAGAGTCAACATGTTTTGCTAATTCTGCAATACCAAGTTCAGCGTAGGCCATACGCTTTTTCCCTTCGAATGGGAAAGGCTTAGTCACTACTGCAACCGTTAGAATACCTTCTTCGCGAGCAATTTCTGCCACGACTGGAGCAGCACCAGTACCGGTACCACCACCCATACCGGCTGCGATAAAGATCATATCAGATCCTTTAATCGCCGCACGAATATTCTCGCGGTCTTCTTCAGCGGCTTGACGACCGACATCTGGGTTTGCACCCGCACCGAGCCCTTTGGTCACGTCGCGACCAAGCTGAATAGTTGAACCCGCACTTGATTTACGCAGTGCTTGTGCATCTGTATTTGTGACGATAAATTCAACACCTTCGATGCTGTGCTTTACCATATGTTCGACAGCATTTCCGCCGCCGCCACCGACGCCGATGACTTTAATCACCGCTTCGTCTGAATGTGTATCCATGATCTCAAACATTGTCTGATCTCCGATTGTCTGCGTTATTAAAATTCACCTTTAAACCAACTTTTGACCCGATTCAAAAAGCTGGTAACCCCTTGTCGCTCAGGTCGTTCGAACTGACGTTCGATAACTCGCCTTGCTCCATAATGAAGCAACCCTATTCCTGTCGAATAAATAGGTTGATCCACATATTCGTATAATCCTTTTACTGGTAGCGGTGATGCGACACGAACTGGCATGCCAAAGGTTGCTTCAGCAATTTCAACGGCACCCGATATCGAGGACGTTCCCCCAGTAAGCACAATCCCTGCTGCAATTTGATCTTCTAAACCGCTATCTTGTAACTGCTTGAGAACAAGCTCAAACAGCTCTTGGTATCTTGGCTCTACCACTTCTGCCAGAGTATGTCGTGACATGCTGCGTGAAGGACGACCACCCACCGATGGCACTTCAATACTGTCTTCACGACTTACCGTTGAACTTCTGGCACTAGCAAACTGCACTTTAATTTGTTCTGCATGGGTTAACGGTGTTCTGAATATCTTGGCGATGTCACTGGTGACTTGATTACCCGCGACAGGGATCACCGCACAATGACGTAATGCGCCGTTGGTATATACAGCAATATCGGTCGTTCCACCACCAATATCGACAATGCAGACACCTAAATCTTTCTCATCATTTGTGAGTACTGAATCCGCTGAGGCAATACCCGAAAACACGAGGTCATCCACTTTTAAGCCACATCGTTCAACACTTTTAGTAATGTTCTTTGCCATGTCATTGGCACACGTCACAATGTGAGCTTTGGCTTCCATACGCATGCCCGACATTCCAATTGGGCTCTTAATCCCGTCTTGAACATCGATAGAATATTCTTGCGGTAGTACATGCAAGATACGACGTTCTGTCGGGATCTTAACCGAGCGCGCAGTATGGATGACATTATCAACGTCTTCTTGAGTCACTTCTTCGTCGTTAATCGACACCATGCCGTTTTCATTTTGGCAGGCAATATGTTTACCCGAAATACTTAAGTACACCGATGACACCTGGCAATCCGCCATTAACTCAGCTTGATCTAACGCTCGTTGTACACTACGTACAATTGAGTCGAGATCATTTACACCGCCTTTATCCATGCCACGAGAAGGATGATTACCTAAACCAATGACACTAATCTCACCATCAGGTAATACTTCGCCAATGATCACTGCGACCTTGGATGTCCCTATATCTAACCCCACGATGAGGTTTCTTTCCTGATTTTTGGTCATTTATTGTCGACTCTCTGTTTTGAATCATCCCAACCTACGGCGAAACCGGTATCGTAACGTAAATCAACGGTCGCAACGGGTTTATTACTTTGCTTCAAAGTAGGATACACATTAATAAAACGTTGTATCCGTGACATTTTATCTTCTCGCCCAAGCTCAATTTCAATTCCATTTGCTAGTACGGCATGCCAGGCATGGCGTGGGCTTAAGCGTAAACTAGCCAACTTAAACTCGTTTATTGTCAATAAATCATCTAACTGCTGATAACTGGTCAAGACTTCTATTTCAGTCCCTTCTGGGCCAGATAACTTGGGTAGAGCATCATGTTCGGGATGCGCTAGCGCATCAAATATCTCACCGTTAATATTGAGCCACGACACTTCATTCCAATGCGCTACAGCTTGTTGCTCTTGCAAGGTGACCTTAAACTTTGCCGGCCATTCTCGTCTCACTGATGCATGATAAACCCAAGGCAAAGCCTCTAATGCTTTTTGTACATCCACGACATCGGCGTTAAAAAAACTACTTTGCATTAATGACTGCAATGCGTTTTTAATTTCGTCATCGGTGGTATAAATTCGCTCGCCTTTAATAGCAACCGCTTCAATTGGCAGTGTATCTGCATCATTTAACAGATCGTGTAGTTGCACACCGCCCCAGACTACGGTGCCAAGCACACTGCATAAAAACACTACACCAGTGCAAAAATACCAATTAACACGAGCCAGTTTATGTTTTAGTTGCCGCCCTTTATCGCTCCACGACACCTTAAATCCGCCTCTGACGTTGTTCTGACATTAGCCGCAAAAGATCGGTCATTATATAGGCCAATTTAGAAGGATTAAAGCCCGATTTTCACACTCAATAATGGGTGAGAAATCAATCACTTTATTGACCTTCTGCAGGCACTTTACAACCCAGATTATTCTGGGCTAATTCTTTCGATAAGCTACCAATATTACCTGCGCCTTGAGTCAGAAATAAATCCCCATGTTGCAATACATCAGATAATACTGACGCAAGTTGATCTGGGCTGGCGATAAAAATAGGGTCTAATTGGCCACGTAGTCGAATTGAACGGCACAATGAGCGCCCATCGGCACCGGGTATTGGCGCTTCACCTGCTGCATAAACATCTAATAACAATAAACAATCTACTTGTGATAATACGTCAACAAAATCTTCATATAGGTCACGGGTACGGCTGTAACGATGCGGTTGATATGCCATCACTAAGCGTTTATCTGGCCAACCTGCTCGCGCCGCTTTAATCGTTGCTAATACTTCACTTGGATGATGGCCGTAGTCGTCTACGAGCATCACACTGCCATTAGGCGTATCGAATTCACCTACATGCTGAAAACGACGGCCTATGCCTTCAAATTTTGCAAGTGCTTCTACAATCGCACTATCATCAATGTCATCTTCACTGGCGACAGCTATCGCGGCTAATGCATTAAGTACGTTATGCTCTCCAGGTAAATTAACCACAAAATCGACATTCTCTTTACCATGGCGCTTAACGGTAAAACTTGATTGGTAGCCATTCTGGGCAAAATTAATCGCCTGAACATCAGCCTCTTCGCTAAAACCATAAGTGACAATTTTACGACCTATTCGCGGCATAATTTCACCAATAACCTCATCGTCAATGCACATAACTGCCACACCGTAAAAGGGTAAATTATGCAAAAAATCGACAAAAGTGTTTTTCAACTTTTCAAAATCACCACCATAGGTATCCATGTGATCGGCTTCGATATTGGTGATCACACTCACCATTGGCTGCAAATGTAAAAAGCTTGCATCGCTTTCATCGGCTTCGGCAATGAGATAACGACTTGTGCCTAAACGTGCATTAGTACCTGCACTATTGAGCAAACCACCAATCACAAATGTTGGATCTCGTCCAGCTTGACCATAGACACTGGCGATTAGACTGGTTGTCGTGGTTTTACCATGGGTGCCAGCAATCGCAACACCATGACGATAACGCATTAACTCGGCCAGCATCTCTGCACGGCGCACGATCGGAACGCGTAACTCTTTAGCAGCAATAATCTCAGGATTTTGCTGGTTAATGGCAGTCGAAACGACAACCACATCAACCTGTTCAACACTTTGGGCCTGATGGCCAATAATGATTTTTGCGCCTAAACTCGCCAAACGTTCAGTGACTCTATTGATGGCGATATCCGAACCACTGACTTGATAACCTTCGTTCAAAAGTACTTCCGCAATACCCCCCATGCCAGCACCACCGATGCCAACAAAATGAATGCGCTTGATCCGCCTCATTTCAGGGATCATGCTACGAAGCTGTGCGTATCTTTCTGTCTTTGTCATTTCAACCCTTTATCGCAAATGAGGCACAAATATCTGCTACTCGTTGAGTCGCATCTAATACTGCCACGCCTCTTGCTTTGTGACCCATTTGGACCAGTTCTTGTCTATTTTTAGCAAATAACTGCAATTTCTCTGCAAGATTATCTGCATTTAAAATGGTTTGAGGTAATAAAAAACCTGCACCTGCATCAACAAGCACTGATGCATTAACGGTTTGATGATCATCAACCGCATGGGGGTACGGAACTAAAATACTCGGTAAGCCCACTGCAGCAAGTTCTGATACTGTAAGAGCGCCTGAACGGCACACCACTACATCGGCCCAACGATAAGCCGCTTCCATGTCATCAATAAATTCAGCAACATTTACACTGTCTGATTGTCCGAGTTGTTGATAGCTCGCTTTCACAGTGGCGAGGTTATTTTTACCCACTTGGTGCCAAACTGTCAGTGAATGGTGCTTGCTTAAATGAGCAACCACTGCTGGCATGACATCATTCAATACTTTGGCGCCTAAACTGCCACCCACCACCAGTACTCTTAACGCATCAGCTTGTGACGCTTTAATTTGTCCGCCTAACTCTATCAATTCTTGGCGAATTGGATTGCCCACAACCTCCACATTAGCCACGTGGCTGGCAAAGGTATTTGGGAATGCACACAATACCTTTTTGGCAATCTTAGATAACAATTTATTGGTTAATCCTGGAATCGCATTTTGCTCATGCAATACTAAAGGAATACCTGATAATCTCCCTGCCACGCCACCAGGGCCACTGGCAAAACCGCCCATGCCTAAAATCACGTCGGGCTGGAAATCATCAATCACGGCTTTGGCTTGAATGATTGAACGAATAATTTTAAACGGTGCCGCTAATTTGCGAATAAGTCCATTACCACGCACGCCTTTAATATCAATAAACTCAATATCAAATCCATGTTGCGGAACAAGGCGAGCTTCCATCCGCTCAGCAGTACCTAACCAGCGAATTTGCCAACCTTTGTCTGCTAAGTACTTAGCCACCGCAAGTGCTGGGAAAACATGGCCGCCAGTGCCGCCAGCCATAATCAATATCTTAGGAGAGCTACTAATATTACTGTTCATTAACTCGTTCTCCCTTGTACTGCTTGCACCAAACTAACTCGACGTTCATGATCTATCCTAACAAGCAACATCACAGCAGCGGTCATAATCCACAAACTACTGCCACCATAGCTAATAAACGGTAGGGTAAGCCCTTTGGTTGGTAACATACCAATACTGGCTCCCACATTCACTACGGTCTGAAAACATATCCAAATACCCACACCATAGGCGACATAACTTTCAAATGGTCGCTGCATTTTCAAACATAAATTACCTAATCTAATCGCACGAATAGCAATAAAAAATAATGTGGATAACACAATAATAATACCGATAAACCCCAGTTCTTCACCAATCACCGCAAAAATGAAATCAGTATGGGCTTCGGGTAAATACGCTAACTTCTGAATACTGTTACCCAATCCCTGACCAAACCAATCACCGCGGCCATAAGCCATTAATGATTGTGTTAATTGATAACCACTGCCAAATGGATCTTCCCACGGGTCCATAAATGAGGTCACTCGTCGCATACGATAAGGCTCAAATAGCACCAGTAATACGAATGTTGCTACGCCAAGTAAAACCAACACCATAAAGTCAGTAATGCGGGCACCAGCTAAAAACAGCAAGCTTACCGTACACACAAATAGCACCACCACGGTGCCAAGGTCGGGTTGTAATAAAATCAACACGGCGAACAGACCGTAAACCCCAATCGGTTTATAAAAGCCTTTACGGTTTTCACGAAGCTCACCATGGCGACGCACCAAGTAACCCGCCATGTAAACAATAAATACAAACTTGGCTATTTCGGCTACTTGGATCCTAATCGGACCGATAGACAACCAACGACGCGCACCGTTAACAGATGTGCCGATAAACAGCACTGCTATCAATAAGACCAACACGGCGAGCATCAACATGCCGCTATTTTTTTCCCAATAACTGACTTCGAACTTAAGTACCACATACGAAATAATCACGCAGCCCACAAGATAAAGCACATGGCGGTACATAAAATAAAATGGATCGCCAGTCAGTTTGGTCGCTTCAGGCATCGAAGCGGACATTACCATTACAAAGCCAAAACATATCAAGCCGACAATCGCGACTACAAAACTTCGGTCGTACAGCAGCATATCAGGAGCATGCTCATCCGATAATAACGAGGGTAAAGACCAATTAAGACCTCGTTTAAACAAGCTCAGTTGCGGCTCGTTATTCGCCATTGGCTAACAACTCCACACACTGCCTAAAATCATCACCGCGGGCCATAAAGTTCTTGTACATATCTAAACTGGCACACGCAGGAGACAATAGTACTATGTCTCCCGACGACGCTAATTCAGCAGCTTTGGCGACAGCATCGGCCATTGTTGCCACCTGAAGAGTGCCTTTTTTTAATTTGGCTATTTTGGGGCCATCTCGCCCCAAGGTAATCAATTGAGTAATATTGCTCAGCGGTTTTGCAAGTGGACGAAAGTCGCTTCCTTTGCCAGCGCCCCCAGCGATCAAGTACAAATCGCCTAAGTGTGAATTAAGCCCCTCAAGTGCGGCAACTGTCGCGCCGACATTAGTGGCTTTAGAGTCATTGATGTACGACACGCCTTGTTTAACCGCTATCAGCTCACAACGATGGCTTAAACCAACAAAGTTTTTGGCCACTTTAATCATGATCCCTTTACCCACACCACAGGCATCGGCTAATGCCATTGCGGCTACTAAGTTTGCATGGTTGTGGCTACCAATTAAGGTCACGTCAATTAAATTAATAATCTCACTGTCACCATGAAAAATCTTGCCATCACTTAATCCCCATGCATCACCCTCTGGCACGCCTAAACCAAAATTATTTTGATTCATAGGCTCTAAAGGATAAGTTAACTGATCGTCACGGTTGTACATTACAAAACGGCTTTGTGAATATAAACGCAATTTTGCTTCGCGATATGAATTCAAATCGCTGTAACGATCCATATGATCTTCGCTGATATTGAGACATGTTGCCGCGATACAATTTAACGAATAAGTGGTTTCCAGTTGAAAACTCGACAATTCAAGCACATAAAAATCAACTTCTTGAGCCAATAAATCGAGTGCAGGAGTGCCAATATTGCCACCCATCGCCACCGACTTACCGGCAGCTCGCAGCATATCGTAGACTAATGTTGTAACCGTGGATTTACCATTGGAGCCAGTAATACCAACAACACAAGGTTTTCTGTCAGCAATGTGGCGCGCAAATAGCTCAATGTCACCGATCACTTCAATGCCCATGTCCAATGCGGCACGCACTTCAGGCGTATCAACCGGAACGCCAGGACTTATAATGATTTGGCTGGCCTGAACTAAATAGCGACAATCAAACCCGCCGGCCAATAACTCAATATCGGCAAACTCTTGCGCCAACGTCTCAGCACCAGGTGGATGACGACGACTGTCCATCACTAAAGGTTTAATGCCTTTAGTCGCTAAAAAACGCACGACCGAGAGCCCTGTAGCCCCTAAGCCTAAAACAATGTGCGTGTATTGAGTTTGCATAATACTGACCTTTATTAATTGCTTAGCGTAATTTTAGAGTCGCAAGACCCAGTAACACTAAAAACAACGAGATAATCCAAAAACGCACAATAACCCGCGGCTCTGGCCACCCTTTTAACTCATAGTGATGATGAATAGGCGCCATACGAAAAATACGTTGGCCACGTAACTTATACGAGCCCACCTGTAAGATCACCGAGACTGTTTCCATCACAAAAACGCCACCCATAATAACCAACAAGATTTCTTGGCGAACTAAAATGGCAATCACACCCAATGCGGCGCCCAATGCTAATGAACCCACATCCCCCATAAACACTTGTGCGGGATAAGTGTTAAACCATAAAAAGCCTAAACCTGCACCGACCATTGCAGTACACACAATCACTAATTCACCCGCTAAAGGTAAATGAGGGATGTGTAAATAACTGGCAAACTGAGCATGGCCAGATAAGTAAGCAATTAATGCAAAGGCAGCCGCGACCATCACAGTTGGCATAATCGCCAAACCATCTAAACCATCGGTTAAGTTCACCGCATTACTGGCACCAACAATGGTGAAATACGCTAACACGACAAACATAACGCCTAATTGAGGCATAATATCTTTAAAAAATGGCACCACTAATTGGATTTCACCGGCCATAGTCGATGAACTGTACAAATACACTGCCACCACTAAAGCGGCGATAGACTGTAGAGCATATTTCCAGCGAGCAATCAGACCTTTAGTATCTTTTTTTACCACTTTACGATAATCATCAATAAAGCCAATTAACCCAAAACTAGCCAATACAAACAAAGTCACCAATACATAACGATTGGATAAATCACCCCATAACAACACGCTGATAAAAATACCCGCAAGGATCAATATGCCACCCATTGTCGGCGTACCATGTTTGCTAAAATGAGACTCTGGGCCATCACTTCGAACCACTTGACCAATTTGCAACATCTGCAAACGATTGATCAAAATAGGTCCCCACCACAAACTAAAGACCAACGCGGTTAACAAGCCTAAAATAGCCCGAAACGTTACATATGAAAAAACGTTAAATCCAGAATAAAACTGGGTTAAATACTCGGCTAGATAAACCAGCATCTACACTAACTCCCCACGCCCATAGGCATCTAATAAACTGTCCACAACTCGCTCCATGGCGGCGCTGCGGGAACCTTTAACTAAAACAGTGATATTACCTGTGATACTTGCTAACTGTTTTTGTAATGCCACTATTAATGCCTCTTGAGCAGAAAAGTGTTTACAACCAAATACTTCACTGGTATTAGCCGATAGCTGGCCACAACAAAACAATGACTCTATGGTTGCATTTTTAATCTGCAATCCAATGCTGGTGTGCAAAGGGCCAGCATTGTCGCCTAATTCGCCTAAATCTCCCAGCACTAAACATCGATATCCATCACGTTGTTGCAACCAATTAATTGCTGCGCTAACCGACGTTGGATTCGCGTTATAACTATCATCTATTAATAACACCCGGCCAAGTTCATGTGGCTGCATTCGGCCCTTTACGGGTTTGAGTGACGTAAAGCCTTGCGCAATCTCAACAAGCGATAGTCCTAAAGCAATGCACATAGACGCCGCCGCGAGCGCATTACTCACTTGATGTATACCTGCTAGCGGTAACTGCACCATCTCATGCTGCCCAGCAAAGGTTAATGTAAACTGAGAACAACCATTGGTATCTGCCACTATGTCTGTGGCGGTGACATCTGCATCAACATTTATTTCACGGGAAAAACGCAGTTGTTTACGCCCTTGCGACTGTTGCATCATAAAATCGGCAAACGGGTCGTCAGCATTGATAATCGCGCTGCCATCTTGTGAAAGATGATTAAAAATTTCAGATTTAGCCTGAGCAACACCTTCAAGCGAACCAAATCCTTCAAGGTGAGCGTTGCCGACATTGTTAACCAGTGCGACTCGGGGTTGAACTAATGATGAGGTGTAATCAATCTCACCACTATGGTTTGCACCAAGCTCAAATACCCCATATTCATCACCCTCAGTTAACCGCAGTAAGGTTAACGGCACACCAATGTCGTTATTAAAATTACCCGCGGTAAACAACACTTGATGATGTTGAGATAAAATAGTGGCCAGCATTTCTTTAACGCTGGTTTTGCCGTTTGATCCGGTTAAGGCCACACAAATAGGTGCAACCGTTTGGCGAACCCATGCTCCCATTTCGCCCATAGCCTTTTGGGGATCAGCAACCACAATTTGCGGAACATCTGCTGCAAGAGGGTGATCGACTAATAGATGATCAACCAAAACTGCTACCGCACCATTTTTTATCGCTGTCGCGGCAAAATCATGGCCATCAAAACGTTCGCCTTTTAACGCGATAAACAAGCATTGAGCGGCAATATTGCGACTGTCAGTACTAACACTGGTGATCACTCTATCCTGGCCGTGTAAAGTGCCATTAAGGTGCTGCGCTAATGCTAACAAATTGACGCTAATCATGACGTCTCCTGGGACAACTTGAATGCTAAGGCGCGTTCATCATAATCAATTCGCTCGCCAGCGACTTCTTGATAGGTTTCATGACCCTTACCCGCAAGCAGCACAATATCGTCAGCTTGTGCCAATGAAACAACATGGGTAATGGCTTGAATACGATCAACCTCGGTGAGTACGTTTTGAGGCTGACTAATTCCTTGCAAAATATCATTGATAATGGCTTGTGGATCTTCGCTTCTGGCATTGTCACTCGTGATCATCACATTATCTGCATATTGCTCAGAGGCTTGTGCCATCAAAGGGCGTTTACCTTTGTCACGATCGCCACCGCAACCGAATACACACCATAACGTCCCTTTGCAGTGCAGTCTTAATGCCTTTAACGCTTGTTCAATGGCATCAGGAGTATGGGCATAATCAACAACCAAAGTAGCTTTGTTAACCGATGAAAAACGCTCCATACGCCCTGCGACAGGAACCAATTGTGGGATCACGGCTAATATGGATGCCATTGCCATTCCTTGTAGATATAACACCGATATGGCTGCCACAAGATTAGACAAATTAAAGGCACCTAATAGCGGTGAGCTAAACATCGTGCTTAGCGGACGTTCACTATTATTGTCGACAAAATGCAGTGTCGCCGTCACCCCAGCATCATGGTATTGGATGGCATCACAGTAAAAGTCCGCTGCGGTATTAGCTTCAATGCTGAAGGATTTATTCTTTTGGTTCGCCAGTTCGGTCAACCATTTGGCACCGACTGCATCATCAAGGTTAATCACCCCATGTTGGACACAGGGGAATTGAAATAAACGTTTTTTAGCGGCGGCGTAGGTATCCATATCACCATGATAATCAAGGTGATCACGGCTTAAATTGGTAAAAACTGCTATCTCAAACGGCGCAGCTTCGACACGACCTTGGACTAAACCATGGCTTGACACTTCCATCGCACACAGTTCAGCGCCTTGAGCAACAAACTCTCCAAGTTGACGCATAACAGTCACCGCATCAGCCGTCGTATTGCCGCTATCAACAAGCTGCCCCCACAAACCATTACCTAACGTCCCCATTACCGCGGCTTGATGGCCGAGTAAATCAACAATTTGAGCGATAATTTGGCTTACTGAGGTTTTGCCATTGGTCCCCGTTATTCCAATCAAAGACAACGATTGACTATTGGGTAAATAAAACTGTCCGGCAACTGCCGATAATTGACGGCTTAACTGGGAAAAATACACTAATGGCACAGTATATTGAAGGCGATCGACCTTACCGTGTTCATCAGGATTATCAGTATGAATAAGTATTGCCGAAGCTCCCGCTTGGATCGCTTGAGAAATGAAGACTCGACCATCAACTTTATAACCGGGCAGCGCCACAAATAAACCACCCGCTTTAACATCACGGCTGTCTAGCGTTAATCCGCTAATAGATTCGCCGCCAGAATAATGAAACCACGGTGCTAATAGGTCATTTAATAACATCATTGTGGACTCCTTGCACAGCGGCCACATGAATAGCATCCCTAGGTTCAACATTGAGCATTTGTAAGGCACCTGACATAATTTTAGCGAATGCGGGGCCAGCAACATCACCACCGTAATATTTGTCACCTTTAGGCTCATTAATCACAACCGAAATGGCTAAACGCGGGTTATGAACCGGCGCAATACCCGCAAATATGGCCACATAGTCATCGCCATAACCACCAGCAACGGCTTTACGGCTGGTACCGGTTTTACCGGCTACAGGGTAACCATCAATATGAGCTTTAGTCGCCGTTCCTCCAGCCTCAGTCACACCCACTAACATTTTCATTACGTCGTGAGCCACTTGAGTTGAAATCACTTGCTCACCCTTGGGTGCTTGCCTCAGCTTTAATATCGACACCGGATAGAGAATACCGCCACTGCCTAGCGTGGCGTACATACGTGCAATTTGTAATGGCGTCGCAGTCAAGCCATACCCGAAAGACAGGGTGGCACGCTCAAAGTCAGACCAGCGATGACGAACATGAATTAACCCAGCGCTTTCACCGGTTAGATTAATACCTGAATAATTGCCTAAACCCATTGATTGATAAGTGGCTAATAACTCTTGCACAGGTATAGACAACGCCAGTTTACTAATGCCAACGTTACTCGACTTAACCAGAATTTTAGCTAATGAAATTTCACCGTAATTATGGGAGTCGCGAACTTGACGCCCACCAAGTCGGATCCAACCTGGTGATGTCGATATCAATTCATTTACTTTCACTGTGCCAGCTTCAAGCGCTGCAGCAACAACAAAGGGTTTAATCGTTGAGCCCGGTTCAAATGTGTCAGTTAATGCACGATTACGCATCCGATGTGGTTGTAAATTATCTCGGGCATTGGGATTATATGAAGGCGTATTCGCCATCGCTAATACTTCTCCGGTATTAACATCCATAACCACCACAGACCCAGAAGTCGCTTGGTATGTTTCAGTTGCACGCTTCAGTTCGCGATAAGCCAATTGCTGAATACGTTGATCAATACTGAGCACTAAATCGTTAGAACTTTCGCCTTCTTGGACAATATCTAAACGCTCAACGACGCTACCATCGCGTGATTTACGGACTTTTTGTTTAGATGGCGTCCCGGTTAACCAAGTATTATAAGTGTTCTCAATGCCTTCAATACCCACATCGTCAATATTGGTAATGCCAATTAATTGAGCGGCTATTTCACCTGAGGGATAATAGCGGCGCGATTCTGGTTTAAGATAAATACCACCAATTTTAAGCTCCTCTATATAGTCAGCAACCGCTGATGTTACCTGACGTTTGAGGTATACAAAGCGTTTGTCGGGGTTGTTTTTAACTTTGTTAACCAGCTTATCAACAGGCTCTTGCAATACATCGGCGAGGGCTTGCCAACGGCGCATATCTTTAAACGCATCTTGATCATGGGCATGTTTTGGATCCGCCCACACCGCTCGTACGGGCACACTGACCGCCAGCATATCGCCATTACGATCGGTTATTAAGCCTCGCTGAACTTGGTTACTGGTCGTGCGCAACGTGCGCATATCACTTTCGTGGCGAAGTTTGTCAGGTTCTATAATTTGAATATAAGCCGCACGTGCAACTAGACTGCAAAATAACAACAATACGAACCCCACCACAACGTATAAACGCCATGGAATGAGTTCGTGATTTAACTTTTGCTTTGCTTGTCTAGCCATATTCCCTATGCTCACTGGACTCGAATGATCACTTCCTCCTTAGGAAGTGGCCGAGCCATATTTAATTCTTTGGTTGCCATCCGAGTCACGCGACTGTGCTCAGATTGCGATTGTTCTTCTAATAATAAATTTCGCCATTCAATATCTAAGCGATCTTGCTCTTGCAGAAGTTGATCCCATTGGGTAATTAACTTACGAGTTTCGTGGCTGGTGTAAACAACAGCTACCGCATTTAACATCACCAATACACTCAACAGCAATATCCACTTGTGGTGCCAAATGTCCTGTAATACAATTTGAGGCAAATTTAATGGTGATTGGCTCACATGACCCTCAGTGGTTAATAATCCAGACGCTCGGCAACTCGTAACACCGAGCTGCGCGCGCGTGGATTTTGCTCTAATTCCGCATCAGAAGGCTTCATCGCCTTACTAACTGCTTTTAATTTACGAGATTTATTAATTTCAGCTTCGGTGATCGGTAAACCACGTGGCACGCTTTCACCTTGGCTATGACGACGAATAAAACGTTTCACCATACGATCTTCTAGCGAATGGAAACTGATCACCGATAGCCGGCCTTGAGGTGCTAACACTGCTAATGCACCTTCTAATGCTTGATCTATCTGTTCTAATTCACTGTTGATATAAATACGAATCGCTTGAAACACTCGCGTCGCTGGATGCTTATTACGCTCTTTCTTTTTGGTAATACGCGCGATTAAATCAGCTAAGTCTTTGGTGCGTAAAAAGGGGGTTTTCTCACGATCAGCTGCAATACAACGTGCAATATGACGCGAATTCTTTTCTTCACCGTAGGTTTTAAATACCCATGCCATATCTTCAATTTCTGCACGCGCTATCCACTGGGCAGCTGTTTGACCTTGGCTGTTATCCATCCGCATATCGAGCGGGCCATCACGTAAAAAACTAAAGCCACGTTCCGCATCGTCTAATTGTGGCGACGACACCCCAAGATCAAGCAATACGCCATTTATCTGGCCTGTTAATCCAAGCTCATCGACATACTCAGCTAATTGACCAAAGCCACCGTGGACAATTTGGAATCGTGGGTCATCAGCAAACTGCTTAGCAGCCTCGATGGCTTGCGGATCTCTGTCAATCGCAATTAAACGACCATTTTCACCCAGATGACTCAATACATGACGCGAATGCCCACCACGGCCAAAAGTGCCATCAATGTAGATGCCATCACTTTGGATATTGAGACCATCGACGGTCTCATTCAGTAATACAGATAAATGGGCAAACTCTTGGCTCATTGGATTCTTCTAACCTTTTTGGTTACTACAGTGAAAAGTGTGCCAAGCGTTCATTGCTGGCTAAATCTTGGCTTTGAATGAGCGTATTGCCATCATCCATTTGTTGCTGCCAAGCACTCTCTTCCCATAATTCAAATTTATTCAGTAAGCCCACCAGCATGGTTTTCTTTTCTAAGCTGGCGAAACTTCGTAATGCCGGCGGGATCACAATGCGTCCGTGGCTGTCTAGTTCGCAATCTTGTGCGTGACCTAGTAATTTTCGTTTAAAGGAGCGCTCAAGTGGATCGGTATCAGAAAGCAATCTTAGCTTTGCTTCAATCTGCTCCCATTCGTGTAGCGGATAAATCAACAAACAAGCGGCTTCAATGTCTACGGTAATAATCACAGTCCCGGCATGTTCGACACGCAACGCATCACGGTATCTCGCTGGAATAGCGATCCGCCCTTTAGCATCCATGTTGATTGCACTGGCACCACGAAACACGTTATTGAGTCCTTATTGTTATCATTTGATCCACAATGATCCACTTCTTCCCACAAATGCTAAGTTTAGGGACTCTATGCAAGTTTTGTCAAGGGATGGACAGATATATTAAATCCAGACACCAAGCGGGTTAGCAGCAAATTAATATCAAGCAGGATGAATGACAGAGCCATTTGTAGAAAACAGCTAAAAATCAGGGTAAATGAGTTAAACCAGAGACATAACGGTCGTTTTATCGGCAAAAATAAACACGTGATCTTTTTAATTAATCTTATTTTATGCTTCGAATACTCCATCTTTACGTCGTAATCTTGCCCATAAACGCCATTTTAATCACATTAAAGATCAACAAATAGTCGACTGAGTCCACTTTATATGGTTAAAAACCGCCTTATCTTATGCAATGTCTTGCGACTGTATTCAATCTCAGCATTGATCGCCGCGTTATTGAGACGTAAAAGCCTCTTTATTCACCTTGATGTGCATTGTACTGATGAAATGAATAACAATGCTTAAACGACTTGGTATCATTAGCTTATGCTAAAACGCTATCACTCAAGATCACGGTATTTGTCTTCGATATCTTAATGTTGAGCGCAGCATTTTATCAATTTATCTGGCAATCACAGTTAATTATGTTTAATGCCTTAAGGGTCATGCGGTTGTGATGACTCAATGAAAACGGTTAAAGGCAGTGCTCGAAAGTGAATAACGCGGTGATCACACTAAATCTAAATCCAACCAGAAGTTACACCTTCTTTGGTCAGCTAAGATCAAAGCGATGCGTTGTTGACGTCACTCTGTTAGTAACGCTCTGTTAGCATTATTCTGTTAGTGTTAATGCATCATTGAAATAACGCATAACAATAATGAAATGAGCATATTTGCTGATACCCAACACAAGCAAAGGGCCAGTCTAAATGCATCCATCAAGAGAATGAAAATGTCAGCCAAATTATTCTTAACCGAAAAAGATTAAATTTTAACCAACCTGAGTCGATAAACAGTTATGATGATTAACATCAGCGTCATTTCATCGTTACAGGAGAGCAACATGAGTATTGACAGCATTTATGCCATGCTAGCCAGGCCAGTACAGGCTGTGAGTGAACGTAAACGGATTGTTGAACAAGTCAAAAATGCCAGTGCGATTAGTGCTGACAGTCACGAAGCGCCTCAGTCACAATTACCACCAAACATTAGCCATAAAATGCCTATTCAACGGCAGGAAGCACCTCGACAAGATAGACGAGCCAAACCGCGAACGGTTAATGAGAAAAAAAATGTCGGTAACAAAATTAGACTAATGAAAAGTGATAAGCGATTCTCCACTCGTGGAGAAACCGCCAGTCAGCATATTGATATTGAAGTGTAACGCTTGCCTTAGTTAAGCAAGGTTACCATTAGGACTCACTTGAGATACTGCTTGCTTCCAACCATGGTACAACTTTGCACGGATCTCTATATCCATTGTCGAGGTAAATTCCCGCTCGGTAGACAGCATGGTTTGTAATTCATCCGTCGACTTCCACACACCAACGGCCAAGCCCGCTAGAAATGCCGCCCCCATCGCGGTGGTTTCAGTTACAAGGGGACGAATAACTGTTGCCCCAGTAATATCTGCTTGAAATTGCATTAAAAAATCATTTGCCACCGCACCACCATCGACTCGAATTTGTGTCAGTGGTACATTAGAATCTTTACTCATAGCATCAAGCACATCACGTGATTGGTAAGCAATCGCCTCTAACGCCGCACGAATAATATGATTCCGATTGGCGCCACGGGTTAAGCCAATGATGGCACCACGGGCATCGGCATCCCAATAAGGTGCACCTAAGCCCACAAATGCAGGCACTAAGTACACGCCATTGGTGTCACTCACTTTGTCGGCAAAATATTGAGTGTCGCAGGCATCGGTAATAAGACCTAGCTCATCACGCAACCATTGAATCACGGCCCCGCCCATAAATACCGAGCCTTCTAAGGCATAATTCACTTTTGCATCAGTACCAATAGCAATGGTGGTTAATAAACCATGGGTTGACTCGACAGCTTTGACACCGGTATTCATTAACAAAAAACACCCTGTGCCATAAGTATTTTTAGCCATCCCAGGTTCGATACATAATTGGCCAAACAAAGCCGATTGTTGATCACCCGCCATCCCCGCCACAGGAACAGGATTGCCTGCAAGTTCGGTATAACCGTATATTGCGCAAGAAGGTTTCACTTCAGGTAACATTGCCCGAGGTATCGTAAACAAATCGAGTAATTCTTGGTCCCACTGTTGATCGTGAATGTTAAATAACATGGTCCGAGAGGCATTAGTCGGTTCGGTCACATGAACGTTACCTTGTGTTAGCTTCCACACCAACCAAGTGTCAACGGTGCCAAACAATAGATCGCCCGCTTCTGCTTGTTCACGAGCACCGTCAACATTATTCAAAATCCACTCAATTTTTGACGCCGAAAAGTACGGATCAAGTACTAGCCCGGTTTTCTGACGCACCATCTCTTCAGCACCTTGTGCTTTATGATGTTGGCATATTGCTTGGCTGCGGCGGCATTGCCATACAATGGCGTTATATACTGGCTTACCTGTGTGTTTATTCCAGACTATCGTGGTCTCACGTTGATTGCTAATACCAATCGCGGCAACATCATGATGACTTATCCCTTTACGAGTCAGTACTTCAACCAGTACTGAACTTTGTGAAGACCATATCTCCATGGGATCATGCTCTACCCATCCCGCTTGCGGATAATGTTGGGTAAATTCACGCTGAGCCACGGCGACGATATTGGCTTGATGATCAAACACAATGGCACGAGAGCTTGTAGTGCCTTGGTCTAACGCGACAATGTATTTATTGGCAACCATCTGACTTCCTATCTCATGTAGATGTGATCTGTTATGTGGTTTTATTATTCAATTATTTACATAATTGTTTTATCTGAATTTTATACTTTTTTATATCGTTTCTGTACTGACTAATCCAACATTACATCGTAAATCGATATATAAAATCAATGCAAGTAAATGTCCTCTGTTAGCATAAACCCAAACCACTTCAACATGCTCGTGTCAGTACTCCCGTAGGAAAACGAACAAGGCAGTAATTGAAGGTAATGGTGACAGCCTTACCGAGAGCGTCGCTTCGCGACTGATAGGTTCTAGGAACTGGCAAGCTCGCCAAAGGGCGGACTTCGTCCTACTAGATCCTAGCAGCCGCAGGCTCTCTAGCACCTAGAAGCGACCCTAGGCCGCACTATCCGTGAGCGCAGCGTTCGCTTGTTATCCGTTATCAGCTTTCCGTAAGCATAGCGCCCTATTCCTAGCACCTTAAACCTTGTCTCTTCTCGACATGCTATATACTGCATCTAGGGGTCGTTTAGACATAAACCTCATCATGATTTTAGGCTATTTAATGATGTTAGTAGCTTAACTGCATCACGTAAATAGCAGACTAAAAGGCCCCGCAATTGCGAGGCCCTTTGATCAATGATATCCAACGACATCGATTACATTTTATAGTTTAACTGCACGCCTGTTATCCAGACATCACCGGTGGCTTCACCAGTATAGCTAACAGCAGCAAGGCCTAATAGGTCTTGTGTTTCAGTAATAGGCGCATCACCGTGGGTTTTAATATACGTCACCCCTAAATCTACATTCAGATTTTTAGTCAATTGATAGCCTGTACCAACGCTGAACCATAAACGGTCAGAATCAGGGATTGTGGTGGTGCGATCTTGATCGTCAACTGCGGTTTTATCTAATGCCATACCTGCACGTAATGTCCACTGATCATTAAGGGTATAGGTAGTACCGAGCGCATAACGCCAGTTATCATTAAAGTTCTCTTCTTTTACTATGTTTGACGTTAAGTCACCGACAGGCTTAACATCTCCAGGGAAATACGCCACTAGTTGCTCAAACACATTCCATTCAGTCCAGTTTACGCTGGCATGCATTGCCCAATTTTCAGTTAACTGATGATAAGAAGCAAGTTCGGCAAAGGCAGGTAACTCAACCGGTAAATAACCTTCAATTTCGATATCTTGACCACCAGTATAAACCACGCCATCAACATGACCGTCGAGTTTAAGGTCGACGCTACTGTGGTAAGCCAAACCAATGCGGTTAGCGGAGTTAATTTGCCAGCTCGCGCCCGCTTTCCAACCATAGCCAACATCATCACCTTCCATTGACTTTAGATTCGTCCCACCCGCGGGTAAACGTGCGCTAATGCTTGCGGGTAAACTCGTTTTAATCGTATCAATCCAACCTGGCGCAGTAGCACCCACTTCACCTTCGCCGTACACCACACGAAGGCCAGCGCCTACGGTAAATGCATCATCAAGACGGTAGGCAACATTCGGGTTAAATTCGACTGTCGTAATTGAAGTTTTACTGCCAAAAATAGCCGCCGCATCCGCCACTGGAATATTGGTTTCTAAACCATAATTTGAATTGACGGCTAAACCCCAAGTCCATTGGTCATTCAACTGGTTTGAATAGTAAAAGTTTGGCACGAGTGCATTATCAGCAACATCGTAGTCATCTGCACCGATCACTAATGGCTCTGAGCCTAATAGTGGTGAAGAAATGCCAACATCACCCATCACATCCACATTTGGCATGACATAGATGCCGCCTGATGACACCTGGCGGCCTTCGAGATAAGCCAGCATCGCAGGATTACGCGCTTGAGTTGACGCATTATCTGCAATGGCGGCTTCACCAGCAAATGCACGGCCTAAACCTGTCGCTGAATATTCTGCAAGTTGGAAACCTGCCGCATTCACTTGAGTCGTTGCCCCAAATACAATGGCGCTAATCGCCAGTGTTAACACTGTTTTTTTCATTATAATTCTCTGTGTTTAGATTCAAACTGCATAAATCGGCTTATATAGAGTTAAAGCTCGACTTAAATGAAGCTGTCAGTGTACTGATCCAAAAAAGCATTGCAACAGCCGCAAGGGACTGAACAAGAAGTGAGTGATTCAATTTTAAATTGTGATCGTGATCAAACTTTTGATTTAATGATGTAAAAGACAACCCGAAAAACAGGGTAACGGTAAATCTAATGGACCTCACCTTACCAATAGTTAATTTTTTGCATTAATAAACAGTATCTTAAATAAAAACTATCGTATAACAATAAGCTTAAATGGTTAAAAATATTGGCCTAAAATAAGCCTAGCTTGTTTTTGTGTACAAAATGGTTACATAAAAGTTTTTACAATTAAAAACAAAAAAAACCTCTTCATGACAAGATGAAGAGGTTTTAATTCATTGTTTACACAATATTAACGACACACTAAACACTCAGTGATAGCCGATTATGCATACCAATCGGGTATATGAGCTTCATAGTCACTGATCTGTTGCTCAAATGACAATGTCAATCCGATAGCATCCAGACCATTGAGTAATTTATGCCTTGCAGACTCAACCATGGCAAAATCAAACACACAACCAGAGGGTGATGTGACCGTTAGCGCATGTAAATCTACTGTAATCTGCGCTCCTTCTTGGGCTGCCACTTCATCCATCAATTGTTGTACTTCAGCAGAGGTTAGCGTTACCGGTAGAAAGCCATTATTTATCGAGTTGCCGTAAAATATGTCCGCAAACGTCGGGGCAATGATGACCCTAAGACCAAAATCAGCTAATGCCCAAGGTGCATGTTCACGTGATGACCCACAACCAAAGTTTTCTTGCGCTAATAAAATAGAAGCACCTTGGTAACGAGGCTGATTGAGCACGAACTCAGGATTAGGCTGATCACCCGCATCATCTAAATAACGCCAATCATGGAACAAGTGCACCCCAAAACCGTCACGAGTCACTTTTGACAAGAACTGCTTAGGAATGATTTGATCAGTGTCAACATTGGCGCTGTTAATGGCTACCGCTAAACCGGTATGTGCTGTAAAAGCTTGCATAAAATATCCTTGTTTAGCTGATTAATAAGGTTGACGAATATCAACAAAGTGGCCCGCAACTGCTGCAGCTGCAGCCATAGCAGGGCTAACCAAATGGGTACGACTGCCACGACCTTGACGACCTTCGAAATTACGATTGCTGGTTGATGCACAGCGATCACCCGCGTCTAAACGGTCATCATTCATTGCCAAGCACATCGAACAACCTGGTAAACGCCATTCAAAACCGGCTTCAATAAAAATCTTATCTAAGCCTTCAGCTTCTGCTTGCCGTTTGACTGGGCCCGATCCCGGCACCACAATCGCCACCACGCCGTCAGCCACTTTACGATTTTTAGCCTGCGCAGCAGCAGAACGTAAATCTTCAATGCGCGAGTTAGTACAAGAACCAATAAACACTTTATTAATGCTAATGTCGGTCATTTTAGTACCCGGCGTAAGGCCGATATACTCTAACGCTTTGACCATACTCGTCCGATTGGTAATATTGGTTTCTTGTTCAGGATTAGGCACCACACCGTCAATAGCCACCACTTGACCAGGGTTAGTACCCCAGGTTAACTGCGGCGCTATATCGTTTGCGTCAAATACCACTTCAGCATCAAATACCGCATCAGCATCGGTCTTCAATTGTGACCATGTGGCAACCGCTTGCTCCCACAGCGCATCTTTAGGAGCAAACTCACGGCCTTTAAGATAGTTAAATGTGGTCTCATCAGGCGCGACCATACCGGCTTTGGCACCCATTTCGATGGCCATGTTGCACAAGGTCATTCGTCCTTCCATGGTTAATGCCTCAATGGCATCACCACAAAACTCAACCACATAACCTGTGCCGCCATCCATACCTAATTTACCAATAATGGCTAATACGATATCTTTTGCTGTTACGCCATCGGTCACTTGGCCGCGAACATCAATCTTCATGGTTTTGGCTTTTAACTGGCGTAGGGTCTGGGTGGCCAATACGTGCTCAACTTCTGAGGTGCCAATACCAAACGCCAATGCACCAAATGCACCATGGGTCGCGGTGTGCGAATCACCACACACAATAACGGATCCCGGTAGAGTAATCCCCAATTCAGGCCCCATTACATGGACAATACCTTGATTAGGATGATGAATATCATACAAACGCACGCCAAACTCTTTACAGTTTTGCGCCAGGGTTTCAACTTGAGTGCGGGCCATAGGGCTCAGTGCATCTAAACTGGCACTGCGGGTCGAGGTATTATGATCCATGGTGGCAAAGGTTTTGTGTGGTGCACGTAGTGTGCGTCCAGCCACTTTTAAGCCACTAAATGCTTGAGGTGATGTCACCTCATGCACTAAATGCCGGTCAACATACACGACGGGGGCTTCGCCTTCAGGAGAGGCGACAATGTGTGCATCCCACACTTTTTCATATAAGGTTTTACCCATAACTTGAGCCATTACACACCTTCCTTTATCGCTTGGGCAATAAAATCGCCCATTTGTGCGGTCGACTTTGCTTCACTACGTTTATCTGCTGCCATAAGTTCGCCGGTTAAATAACCACTGGCGAGTGCTTTTGTCACCGCGCGTTCAATGGCATTAGCGGCGTCTTCTTGCTTTAAGCTATGACGTAACATCAGTGCGGCAGATAAAATCTGCGCCACCGGATTAGCGATACCTTGACCAGCAATATCGGGGGCACTGCCGCCGGCCGGTTCAAATAAACCAAAGCCTTTACTGTTCATGCTTGCCGAAGACAATAGCCCCATAGAGCCGGTTAACATGGCAATTTCATCGGATAAAATATCACCAAATAAATTAGAACATAACATCACGTCAAACTCATCTGGACGACGCAATAGCTGCATAGTCGCATTATCGATGTAGATGTGTTCTAAGGTGACATCAGGGAAGTCTTTAGCCACTTCTTCTACCACTTGACGCCATAGCACTGAACAAGCCAGCACATTGGCTTTATCTACAGAAGTGACTTTGTTTTTACGTCCTCGCGCAGCTTCAAAAGCAATACGAGCAATGCGGCTAATTTCGCGGCGACTATAACGCATAGTGTCGAAGGCTTCTTCGTCGTCACCTTCACCTTGACGCCCTTTTGGCTTACCAAAGTAAATACCGCCGGTTAACTCACGTACGCACAACACATCAAAACCACGAGCTGAAATATCGCTGCGCAGTGGTGACATATGCTCTAAGCCGTCATGTAATTTGGCTGGGCGTAAATTACAAAATAGCTCAAAGTGACCACGTAACGGTAATAATGCGCCACGTTCCGGTTGATCATTGGGTGGTAAATGTTCCCACTTGGGGCCACCAACGCTGCCAAATAAAATGGCATCGGCAGCTTCACAGCCTGTTAATGTTGCATCAGGTAATGGACAACCATGGTTATCAATCGCAATGCCGCCAACATCATATTCGGTATAGTTAATATCTAATCCAAAACGCGCTTCTACCGCACTCAGCACTTTACGCGCTTCTGCCATCACTTCAGGACCGATACCATCACCCGACAAAACTGCTATTTGATAACTCATACGCCACCTAACTCCCTATTTTTATGGATCTGTTGTTTAAAATCAGCAACCTTGTCTGCGCGGTACACTAAATTCATCACATGAACTAACGCTTGGGCTGACGCCTCAACCACATCGGTGGCTAATCCGACACCGTGGAACGTCTGCTCGTTGTATTTCGCGGTAATATCAACCTGCCCTAGGGCGTTTTGGCCTTCACCTTTGGCACTTAATTTATAGTTGGTAATATTGATTTGACGACCGGTTGCCCGTGCAATGGCATTATAAGCGGCATCGACAGGTCCATTACCTGTCGATGCTTCGGTAAGATCTTTGCCATCTACCGCAATACGCACCGTCGCGGTTGCCACACCTTCAGTCGAATCTGAATGCACCATCATATGTTGTAGTTGATATTTATCATCATCTTGAGCTTGCGACTCCACGAACACTAACGCTTCTAAGTCGTAATCAAATACCTGACCTTTCTTATCTGCCAAGGTTAAAAACTGCTCGTAAAGGCTGTCCATATCATAATCGCTTGGCTGGTAACCCATTTCTTCCATGCGATGCTTAATCACATGGCGACCAGAGCGTGAAGTCATGTTCATATTATTACGATTCAAACCAATGCTTTCTGGGGTCATGATCTCATAGGTATTTTTGGCTTTTAGCATACCATCTTGATGGATACCCGATGAATGAGAAAATGCATTAGTCCCCACGATGGCCTTATTAGCTTGAATAGGCATATTACATAGTTGACTGACCAACGACGACGTACGATGTATTTCTTTGGCGTTAATACCACACTCTACATCAAGCAAATCTTTGCGTGTTGCAAGGATCATGGCAATTTCTTCTAACGAGCAATTACCGGCTCGTTCACCAATGCCATTAATAGTACATTCTACTTGGCGAGCCCCCATCTCTACTGCAGCAATCGAATTAGCAACCGACAAACCTAAATCATCATGACAATGAACCGAAATCACCGCTTGGTCGATATTTGGCACTCGATTAAATAAGGTTTTAATAATGCCAGCAAACTCGCTTGGCACAGTATAGCCAACAGTGTCTGGAATATTAATGGTACGGGCACCGGCTTTAATTGCCGCCTCTACCATACGACACAAATTGTCGATTGGCGTGCGGCCAGCATCTTCACAGGAAAACTCAACGTCATCCGTAAAACGTCTGGCGTACTTAACCGCGTTAACGGCCATCTCTAACACATCGTCAAAAGAGCGCTTTAATTTACTTTCAACATGAATGGTCGAGGTTGAAATAAAAGTATGGATCCGAAATTGATCGGCTACCGATAAGGCTTGGGCTGCGGCATCAATGTCCTTTTCAAGTGCACGGGATAACGCGCACACTCGGCTATTTTTAATGGTTTTGGCAATGGTTTGCACCGATTTAAAATCACCAGGAGAAGACACCGGGAAACCCACTTCCATTACATCAACGCCTAAACGTTCCAGCGCCAAGGCAATTTGTAGTTTTTCTTTAACGGTTAAACTCGCTGCCAGTGCTTGCTCGCCATCACGTAGCGTAGTATCAAAAATTATAACTCTATTGGACATCGAATTTCTCCATCGACCATCATGTATCTATTTACCCAACTGCAAACAGCACAATTGGTACATTTCAAAAGGGCTAGAAACAAAAAACCCCGCGACTGTTAGCGCGGGGTTTGTGTATGCTTAATGAATTATTTTGCATGTAACACAAAGGATTCCGCGCAGGGTATGCGAGAGAGGAGAAGGAGTCCGAGTAAAAACAATTGTGTGTTCATGGCGTTAATATTCACTTTTAATAACTAAATATGCTAAATGTGCTAAATGTGTGATGCAAAAAATATGTCTATACCTAATATGTAACTCGACCAGCCTTCTGTGTCAACCCTAATTTAACCATCGTGAAAAAGATGATAGTGTACTAGTGCCTCATTACAGTTAACCAACAACATTATCAGCCAATATGGATTCGCTTTCAATTAATGAACTTACCTCTCAAAGTGCAAATAAACATCAATCTAAGTTGCTGCATCAATTATATTTTTATGTATCTGGATATAAATAATCGTATACTGCTACCACCCCATGTTAAGTAGATATATGACGATGATGTTGTCGAAAAAGAGTATTGAATATAACTTTAGTCGCATTTTTGCTTTAATCTTTGGCATCACACTATATTTAGCGACTACGGTAGTTTTTGCTCAACCAGCGCAACGTTTATTACTCTCCGGCGATATCATTGCCCAAACTCAACAACTGAGCGCTCGTGAACAACTCGATGTGATCAGCAGTATCAATTCTCAACGATCTACAGACGCAAAATCACTGATTGATTCACTTGAACAACAACATGCTCAACAACCATTAGCCAATATCGATGCGCTACGATTAACGCTGTTACGTTGTGTTAATTTATTGGAATTTGGTGAGTTCAATCAGGCTATCACCTTGGCAAAACAAGGGGAAATAAAGGCCAGGCAATTTAAGTACGACACGGCTCGTCCCTACTTCATGCAATGCCAAGCCGCAGCACATCAAAGCCTTGGCAATACACTCCAAGAACAACAACTCACCGAAGAAGCGCTACGCTTGGCAAAGCGTTACTCTGAAAAGCAAGCGATTGTAAACAGCCTTTATGCCAGAAGTAGGCAAAATACTAGCTTAGAAAATTATAATCAATCGATTGAGGATTTACGCTTAGCATTAGCTATTTTTGATGAGGCACAAACACAATTTCAACATTGGTACTTATTGCCGAAATCATTCATCCAATCGGAAATTTCAAACGTTTTTTTCTCTATGGGTGATTATGTAGAGGCACTGTATTTTTCAGAAGCGGCTTATAAAGGTATTTCTTTTTTCGGAAAAATAAAATCGACAGTGGCTATCAATTTAGCACTTATACATATCGCGCTAAATGATAAATCCAACGTGCTGTATTATTTAAATAAAGCAGAAGATTTCAGTAGAAATATAACCATGGGCTCTGAGAGAGATGCGGCAAACCAGGATGCTATACTTGCGATAATTCATTTATACGTTGGCGATTATGACATCGCCGAGCAACTCGCCCACTCAAGCATCAGCCTTTTCACAAAATACCAACAGCCTATTTATGTGATGCGCATTAAGCGTACATTAGCCAAAGTGTATTTTGCACAACATAAAGATCCCCTCGCCTTGTCGCTATTAAATGAGATTATTGAACAAGCCACTGAACTCAAGCAATTTTCGGATTTAGAAGAATTTAATCAAATAATCAGCCAATACTACGCTGAACAAAATCAATTCGAGTCGGCTTATCAATTTCAAGTGCAGCGTTTTGACGCTGCTAAACAAGCTGCGGCCAAGTTAAACAATGCCCACTTTATGCAGTTTAAAGCCAGAATAGCTGCACAAAGTGAAGTCAGTACAGCACCCGAAAAACCTGCCAGCAACATCAATCAAAATTTGACCATTACAGCTTTAATCATTTTGTTACTGTCCGTTGGATTAGTGCTGTTTTTGGCCCGAAGACCACAACGCCTCAATGCTGATACTCAAGAAGAAAACCAGCAGCAACGTATTGATCATATGCTGAGCAATGCCAAACAAGGGCAGTATCAACTGAGTCTATTGCTGATTAATATCAATCATATTAATCTCGAGGATATACCGTTTATGATCCCACGACTCAAACTCACACTGAGAGAACAAGACCAATTATTTCGTCACAACACTGACGAACTCATTATTATCCTGCCACACACCTCGTCAATGGGAGCGGCGAGAGTCGTAACCCAAATAGAACGAGTACTCAGCGAATGGAAAACGGGGATCAAAGCAAATATTGGTATGGCGAGTTTACAGCAACTTGACAACTTTGACGTGCTAGTAAAAAAAGCCGTTATAAATCAATTAAACAAAATAAAACTTCAAGAGACCCCGCCTAATGATGAACATTAAATGACTAACTTTTGGTCAGATAATCAGAGATTTCATCTAAAAAATCTCCGCCAAATCGGTCAAGTTTAATCTGCCCAACCCCGTTTACTGCGAGCATCTCTCCAGGACTTGTGGGCAGCATGACACACATTTCAACCAAGGTAGCATCGTTAAAGACTAAATAAGGTGGAATGTCATTCTTTTCAGCCAGTTCACGGCGCAGTAATTTTAAACGCGCAAATAATTTACGATCATATTGCTGCGGCCCACGCGCACTTGGCTTACGTTTAACATTGATTAATTGAATTCTGGGTTCCGCTAACTTTAACGATAGCTCAGCCTTTAACACCGGCCTCGCGGCAGGATTAAGCTTAATCGCAGATCCCCGAGTAATATCCTGACTCATCAAACCTAAGTGAATTAACTGGCGGATAACACTGAGCCAAAACTCTGTTGATTTATCTTTACCAATGCCCCATGTCGATAACTTATCATGGCCTCTATCAACGATATTAGCCGCTTTAGACCCGCGTAATACTTCAATAACATGGTGGATACCAAAACGTTGCTGCAAACGATAAATACAAGAAAGCACTTTTTGTGCATCTTCAGTACCATCATATCGTTTAGGTGGGTCAAGACAGATATCACAGTTACCACAAGGCTTAGAAGCCACTTCATCAAAGTAGTTTAATAGCACTTGGCGACGACAAGTCTGCGCTTCAGCAAAGGCTGCCATGGTATGCAATTTATGAAATTCGACTTGTTGTTGAGGACCCGGTTCAGATTGCTCAATCAAATGTCTGACTCGGCCTATATCAGCAGGGTCAAACAACATATAGGCTTCAGCGTCTAACCCATCGCGGCCTGCACGCCCGGTTTCTTGGTAATAAGCTTCAATGCTTTTAGGAATATCGTAATGCACCACAAAGCGCACGTTAGACTTGTTGATCCCCATACCAAAAGCCACGGTTGCCACCACAATATCGATTTGATCTTTTAGAAATTTATCTTGAACATTGCCACGATCTTGCTGGCTCAATCCTGCGTGATACGCTTGGGCATTAAACCCCTGTAGGCGTAAACGCTCAGCCACCTCATCAACTCGTCGCCGGCTACTGCAATACACAATACCACTGGTGCCGTTTTGCACCGTTAAAAACTGACGCAGCTGATTCGCCGCATTCAGTTTTTCAGCCACGGTATAACGAATATTGGGGCGATCGAAACTCGACAGCAAAGTATAAGGTGTTACCCCTAAACGTTCGCAAATGCTTAAACGCGTGGCGTGATCTGCCGTCGCGGTTAAAGCCATTAATGGTAAATAAGGAAAATATTCTTTTAATTGACCTAATGCAGCATATTCAGGTCTAAAATCATGGCCCCATTGACTAATGCAGTGCGCTTCATCGACGGCAAACATTGAAATATCAACTGATTGAAGACGCTCAATAAAGTCAGGACGTAACAAACGCTCTGGCGACACATACAACAATTTAATCTCGCCCGCATGAAGCTTGCGTAACACCTCAGCACTTTGTTCGCGCGGTAATGATGAATTGAGATAAGCTGCCGATACCCCACTTTGCAATAAACTGTCGACTTGGTCCTTCATCAACGAAATTAATGGCGAAACGACCACAGTAACGCCAGGCAACACAATAGCAGGCAATTGATAGCACATACTTTTGCCGCCACCAGTAGGCATAATCACTAAGGTATCTTGGCCTTGTAAACTTTGCTCAATGACTTCTCGCTGCCCTTCACGAAAGGCGCGATAACCAAACACCTGCTGCAAGCTTGCAGCAAGTACATCTTGCTCTGTCGTCAACACATCTGAGGACGCAATATTGGCCGAAATCGGAGTATCCATTACACTACATCATCATTCAAGGGGCACTCATTTTAAAGCACTCAGCCACAGATGTCTTGAACCAAAACACCTTTACGCTGTTTTCACCCAAGATAGAAGATTGAGTCAATGTCACTTTAGGGTTAGATTAAATACTCTTTAGCAGTAAGCCGCCCCTACAAACAACAAGCATAATAATTATAAAACAGACAAGGATTGCTCATGACCACCGCTATTCAAACCCAAGTATTACAACAAGTTGCACAAATATTTGACCAACATGTTCCGTTTCATAACCTGCTCGGATTAGACATAAAACATTACGACATCAATGGGGTTGAAGTGGTAATAAAAATGAAGCCTGAGCTTATTGGTAATATTCATCAAAACATTTTACATGGTGGTGTCACAGCAACCTTACTCGATGTTGTCGGCGGGCTCACGGTATTTGCTGGGCTAGTTGCCAGTAAAGAAAATTGGACAATAGAGGAATTACAACAACGTTTAACCACCTTAAGCACTATCGATATGCGCGTCGACTTTCTTCGTCCGGGTCGCGGTGAAGTCTTCACTGGCACAGGCAGTGTTATCCGAGCGGGTAATCGCGTATCAGTTTGTCGGATGGAGTTACATAATGAACAAGGGGTCCACATCGCCTTCGGCACAGGGACTTATATGGTGGGATAAGCTAAACGCGCTGCCATTTAAAGCTGACAACCGGTTTATAAAAGAATTCGCTTAATCACTTGTGTCATCCAAAATGGCGACCTACAATCGCCATCTATTATTGTTCTTCCCACTGTTGACTCACTATGCCTGATTTAGAATACCGTAAAGGGGTTTTACTGGCCGTTTGCGCTTACACCATTTGGGGTGTCGCACCGCTGTATTTTAAACTTTTACATAACGTCCCCGCGACAGAAATATTAATGCACCGTGTGATTTGGTCATTTATTTTTATGATCATCATGATGCAGTTTATCGGTGGTTTTGATCGTCTGCGCCTTATTCTCAAACAACCTAAACAACTTGCGGTACTGTTTGTCACCTCGGTGCTAATTGCAGCAAATTGGCTGATTTTTATTTGGGCCGTCAACAACGACCATATGCTCGATGCCAGTCTAGGTTACTTTATTAACCCGCTGTTTAACGTATTGCTTGGGATGGTATTTTTAGGTGAGCGTCTACGTAAATTGCAATGGGTTGCGGTAGGTTTAGCCAGTACCGGAGTGCTGGTACAATTAATTTCTTTTGGCTCTATTCCACTATTGTCATTAGCCTTGGCGGCCAGTTTTGGTTTTTATGGTTTATTACGTAAAAAAGTTAATATCGATGCTAAATCAGGATTATTGGTCGAAACGGCCATTTTATTACCTATTGCCTTAGGGTATTTACTCATCACCTTAGATACGTCATCGGCAAGCATGTTAACCAATGGCCTTAATTTGAACCTATTACTGATTGCCGCGGGCATTATCACCACTATCCCATTATTATGTTTTGCGGGTTCTGCGGTAAGAATTCCATTGTCGAATTTGGGGTTCTTCCAATATATTGGTCCTAGCATAATGTTTATCTTGGCAGTGAAACTCTTTAATGAACCGTTTGATATTGAAAAAGGCATTACCTTTGGCTTTATTTGGGGCGCGTTAGTTATCTTTGTTGGCGACATGATATTGCAACGTCAACGACGTAACGCCTTAGCCAAAGCGTCAGCTTGATAATTCAACATTGGTTAGTTTAAGCCACTAAAATAATTGATAATTGATAATTGACTCACAAAAATGCCAGATTACTTTATTCAGTAATCCGGCATTTTTTATGTGTTAACTGTCTTGTTACTTCTACAAATCTAACGCAAGAATTTTTGAGCGACGTTGATAGTTATACAGCTGCTTTTTCATATTCGGGAGCACATCGACATCGACAATATTAAAGCCATGCTCTAAAAACCAATGAATACTCCGAGTTGTCAGTGCAAATAAACGCGAATAACCACGAACACGGGCCTGACCAATAATATTATTTAGCAGTAAACTACCTCGGTCAGCATCACGATAATCGGGGTGCACCACCAGACACGCAAACTCACCCGCATTGTCTTCTTCAAATGGATACAATGCTGCACAGCCAATAACCAAATTGTCACGTTCAACCAGCATAAACTGTTCGATTTCCATTTCAAGTTGCTCACGAGAGCGGCGCACCAAAATACCTTGTTCTTCCAAAGGCCGAATAAGATTTAAAATACCGCCGATATCGCTAATGGTTGCCCGGCGTAAACGTTCGGCGCTTTGGGTAACAATTTGAGTACCAATACCTTCGCGTGAAAATAATTCTTGTAATAATGCGCCATCTTCTAAATAGCTCACCAAATGACAACGTGGCACGCCTCGGCGACACGCTTCAACGCTGGCTTTTAAGAAAGCCATCGTCCCCACAGAAGCATGCGTATCTGTAGACATCGTCTTAAGCATTTCTTCAACTTCGTCTGGCATCAGTTCAGCAATCACGTCGCCATTTTCATCCAAAATGCCGTGACTATTACTAAAACCAATAATCTTATCAGCCTTTAGCTTTATCGCGACTTGGGTCGCGACTTCTTCTGCCGTAAGGTTAAAACTTTCACCGGTAACTGAAGCCGCAATCGGTCCCATCAAGACTATGCCATTATTGTCTAATTGACGACGAAGTCCCAACGCATCAATACGGCGCACCTTACCACTTAAACAAAAATCGACACCGTCTTCGATGCCTAACGGTTGCGCAATCACAAAATTACCACTGACAAGGTTAATTTGGGCATTTTGCATTGGCGTGTTGCCTAAACACATCGACAACCTTGCGGTGATATCAAATTGAGTCGCTCCCGCAACCTGTTTGATAATTTTAAGGGTTTCATCATCAGTAATGCGTATACCGTTATGATAGGCGGGTTCAATTCCAGCAGCCTTCAACCCCTCATCAATCTGTGGCCTGGCCCCGTAAACTAATACCACCTCTATTCCAAGTGAGTGCAACATAGCCACATCATTTAAAATACCGCGAAACTGCGGATGTGCTAAAGCTTCGCCACCGAGCATGACGACAAAAGTTTTACCTCTATGTGCATTAACATAAGGAGCAGAATGACGAAATCCATCAACCAGTTCAGTGGTTCTCACAGGCAAATTCACCTCAGGATAAGTTTGATATTCATTAATAGTTATGACAAAGAACGTCACATGATTTTTTATTACGTTAAAAGGAATGGTATTGCATTTTAATTCACTTTTAAAGCATTTTATTTCACTTTTACTAAAATATAGTGTGTCACTTTAGTGTGAAAAAATCATGACAGCCAAAAAGTTAACTCATTTTAGCCGCTAATAGCCCTTTACGCATTTTTTATATCGATTGAGTTACATTTTTACATCAAAATATTAACGAAATAGCAGGTTACCAATGTTGAAGACTCAATCAAAATAAAACGACATTAATGATGAGCGCATCAGATCAACGCTGTAAATTAGCACAACTTGGGATAATAAACGCTTATCAAACATTTTTGTGGCCAGTCTAAGGTGTTATTCAGTATAGACTATTTTTAAACGGCCATAAAAAAAGCCCCTATTAAGGGGCTTTTTTAAGAATCAAAAATCAATTACTTAATTTTAGCTTCTTTGTACATAACGTGCTGACGAATGACTGGATCAAATTTCTTGATTTCCATTTTTTCAGGCATGTTACGCTTGTTCTTTTCAGTAGTGTAGAAGTGACCAGTTTTAGCACTAGATACTAATTTGATCTTCTCACGATTACCTTTAGATTTAGCCATTTTCTATTATACCTTCTCGCCACTGGCACGAAGTTCAGCAACAACTACTTCAATACCTTTTTTGTCGATAATACGAATACCTTTAGTAGATACACGTAATTGCACGAAACGCTTTTCTTCTTCTAACCAAAAACGATGGTTTTGTAGGTTAGGTAAAAAACGACGACGAGTCGAATTTTTTGCGTGCGAACGGTTGTTACCAACCATTGGCTTCTTGCCAGTTACTTGGCATACTCTTGACATGTCAATCTTCTCCAAAACAATTTTTTAACGCTCGAGCATTAATGTGCCTCGTATGGCCGTCGCCCGAGGCACAAAGAGGGCGCATTTTATACACGATTGACCATATAAGATCAAGCAGTGTTTATACTATCCACCCTCGCTCAGCAAAGGAGACTATCTCCTGATCACCTACAACCATATGATCTAACAAAGAAACATCTATGGTTGCCAATGCATTTTTTATTCGCTCAGTTATTCGCCGATCAGCCTGACTTGGCTCTGCGATGCCAGACGGGTGATTGTGACACACTATTACTGCCGCTGCTTTTTTCTCCAAAACAAGGCTTACAACCTCGCGAGGATAAACAGAAGCGGAATCGATGGTGCCACGAAATAATTCTACAAATTGAATGACTCTATGTTGGGTATCCAACAATAGTAAGGCGAACACTTCATAGGATCGGTCGCCTAATTGTCTCATTAAATAGTCCCGAGTTAAATCAGGATTTGTCAAAATTTGCCCTCTTTGTAGATTTTCATGGGCAATTCGCTTAGAAATCTCGGCCGCGGCCTGTAATTGAGCGTATTTTACCGGTCCAACGCCAGCTAATTTACACACTTGGCTTTTCGATGCACTCAGCAAACTGCGCAAACCACCAAACTGACTGATCATCTCTCGGGCTAAATCCACCGCATTTTGCCCCGCCAGACCATTACGCAATAACACCGCAAGCAATTCTGCATCAGACAAATGTCCAGCGCCTTTGAGCAGTAACTTGTCTCGAGGTCCTTCTCCTTGAGGCCAATCTTTAATTCCCATGAATGTCCCTTATATTCAATGTGGCGATTTAATTGCACGCATTAACTCGACGCTATACCCGATGACCACACCCACAACGGCTGGTTATCTTTTTCAACAACAGAGTTCGAATTAATGACTACAGTATGGTTGATATTTTTGAGATTGGATCTGCGCCACTTGTCATAGGTTTGTGATATTGTTAGCCGTAATTAGATTTGAGTCGGATAATGTGCATCATGCTGACAAATAAAAAAGTATTACTCGGAATTGGTGGCGGCATTGCCGCCTATAAAAGCGCGGACCTTATTCGCCGTTTAAAAGAGCGTGGCGCGGATGTGCGAGTCATTATGACTCAAAGCGCCATGGCGTTTATCACCCCGTTAACCATACAAGCGCTTTCTGGCAACCCAGTGGCCTCTGACTTGCTTGATCCCGCAGCAGAAGCGGCTATGGGTCATATCGAACTCGCTCGTTGGGCTGAGGTGGTATTAATTGCTCCAGCAACAGCAAACATAATCGCGCGGATCAATGCCGGTATGGCTAATGACTTATTAACCACAACCTGCTTAGCCACCAGTGCGCCTGTCATTGTATGCCCAGCGATGAATCAACAGATGTACCAAAATATTGCCACCCAAGAGAACATGGCCAATTTAGTCCGTAAAGGCCTGATAATTTGGCACCCAGCATCGGGTAGCCAAGCCTGCGGTGAAGTCGGCCCCGGCAGAATGCAAGAGCCCGTGGTTATGGCAGAACAACTGGTACAATTTTTTGGTCCTAAAACACTTCAAGGTCATCAACTACTCATTACTGCTGGGCCAACGCGCGAAGCGATAGACCCTGTGCGTTATATTTCCAACCACAGCTCAGGGAAAATGGGTTTTGCCTTAGCCCAAGCCGCAGCAGAAATGGGCGCCAGCGTAACATTAGTGTCTGGTCCAGTTAACTTGGCAACCCCAGCAGGTGTGACTCGTATTAACGTTGATTCTGCACAGCAAATGCTTAACGCAGTGATGGAACAGGTTGAGCAGCATGATATTTTTATCGGCTGCGCCGCAGTAGCGGATTATCGAATTGCCGATATAGCAGAGCAGAAAATCAAAAAATCAGCCGAAAAAATGCAGCTTGCACTAGTACGTAATCCTGATATCTTAGCCACGGTTGCTGAGCACACACCTCGACCTTTTACTGTCGGTTTTGCAGCAGAAACTAACGATGTGGAGCAATACGCTCGCGGTAAATTACAACGCAAAAAGCTCGATATGATTGCCGCTAACGATGTTTCTATTCAAGGCTTAGGCTTTAATGCCGATAGCAATGCACTACAGGTATTTTGGCAACACGGCAGCCAACAACTGCCAGCAACAGACAAACTAACACTGGCGCGCCAATTACTCTCATTAATAGAAAAACAATTAAAAAAATCATGAAAACACCCATTGAACTAAAAATTCTCGACTCGCGTATTGGCAATGAATTTCCATTGCCAGCCTACGCAACTCCCGGTAGCGCAGGCATGGACTTACGTGCCATGACCGACACCACTATGGTGATTGAACCTGGCCAAACGGTATTAATTCCAACGGGTATTGCCATTCATGTGGCCGACCCAAGCCTTGCCGCGGTTATCTTGCCACGCTCAGGTATGGGTCATAAACATGGCATCGTTTTGGGTAATTTAGTGGGCTTAATTGACTCCGATTACCAAGGGCCATTAATGGTGTCATGTTGGAACCGAAGTGATAAACCATTCACGCTCGAAATAGGCGATCGTTTAGCCCAATTGATGTTTGTACCTGTGGTACAGGCAACATTTACCTTAGTGGATGAGTTTAATCTCTCAGATCGTGGAGAAGGCGGATTTGGTCACTCAGGAACCAAATAATCTTTTCTAGTCGTCACTGAGCCAAGGAACAGATAATGGCTGAAAGCCCTAAAATGAATCGTCGTGAGCATATTTTACAATGCTTAGCAAAAATGCTCGAAACCAGCCCAGGCCAACGAATTACCACAGCTAAACTTGCTGCCGAAGTCGGTGTATCAGAAGCGGCATTGTATCGTCATTTCCCCAGTAAAGCGCGGATGTTCGAAGGCTTAATCGAGTTTATTGAAGATGCGATATTATCGCGCTTAAACCTCATCATGGATGAAGAAAAAGACACCATGGCCCGCTGTCAGTTAGTACTGCAGTTATTACTGGTCTTCTCTGAACGTAATCCTGGTATTTCACGGGTATTAAATGGCGATGCTCTGCTGGGTGAAAACGAACGTTTACGTAGCCGAATCGATGTGCTATTTGCCAAAATTGAAACCCAAATAAAACAAATTCTGCGCGAAAAGACTTTACGCGAAGGCGTAGGCTTTAACCTCGACGAAGCCGTTCTCGCCAATCTATTACTCGCTTTTGTAGAAGGCAGAATTTCACAGTTTGTCCGCAGCGAATTTAAACAAAAACCAACGCTCCACTTTGATGAGCAATGGACCTTTATTCAGCAGCAATTATTAAGAAGCTAATATCGCATAGATAAAGGATCTAGTTCGGTCCTTTTTCGGCCAATGCTACTGACTCTTCCTTTACCCTTAAACCGTATCAAATCGAATATTTATACCACATAAAAACAAAGTAAGAACGAAGTAAGAACGAAGTAAGAACGAAGTAAGAACGAAGTAAGAACGAAGTAAGAACGAAGTAAGATCGAATGATTAAACAAGGATGTCTCATGATTTTCACCAAATACCTAACCATTATGTTACTTGTCTGTGGTGGCCTATTCACCCATGCATTTGCTGCAGAAAGTCTTTCTACTGCACAGCTATTTAGCCGAGGGGCTGAATTTAGCAATGTAAAAATATCTCCAACAGGCGAATATATTAGTGCAATAACCAAGCACGATGGCAAAGACAAACTACTGATATTAAATGCTAAAACAAAACAAATACATCACGCGATATTTTTCCCTAGCAATGCCCAAGTGGGTGATTACGCTTGGGTAAATAATGAACGAATCGTCTTGCAAAAAGAATACTTAAAAGGTTGGAGTGACGTACCGCTGTATTATGGTGAGCTAATGGCTGTTAATGCCGATGGATCAAGAGCAACTTACCTTTTTGGTTTTAATAGCGGCGAGCAACAAACTGGCTCACATCTGAAAAAAAATACCCCGATAAGAGCAACTGCTTTTATTTTAGATCCCCTCCCCGATGACGACCGCTATATGCTCGTCAATGCAATCCCATGGAATGAGTCGAATTCTTTAAACTATGAATTATCACAAACTGTATACCGTGTAAATTTATACAAAGGGTTCCGCAGAAAAGTCACCACTTCGCCTATAGGTTACTCTCGATTTTTAACCGATCATGATGGTGAAGTACGCTTTGTTGCAGGCGAAGATGAAAACAACATAACAAAAGTATTTTATCGTCAAGACCGCGAATGGCTTAACACCGATAAGCTCAAACTCAATTTAGATGATTTCTACCCAATATCTTTTGCCGAAAATAAAAACAGTATTTATGCAGCAGCTCGGGTAAAAGGCGAAACCTTAGGGATTTATGAAATAAATCTAGAAACAGGTGAAAAAACACAAATTATTAAAGATGACAAAAGTGATCCCAGTAATTACTGGATAAACCAAACGACCAAAAAACTCTATGCAGTTGAATTTGAAAATGGTTATCCGTCTTACGCTTTCGTCAATCCAGAAGACAGTCATTCAAAATTGCTAAAACAGTTGCTCGCATCATTACCTGGCCATCAAGTTCGTATCGTTAGCGAAACTCGTCATTCAGAAAAACTCATCGTGGTGGCATTTAACGATCGGAATCCTGGTGATTATTATATATTTGATACCGAGGCGCTCACACTCCAACACTTAGCCTCTGCCAAGAAATGGCTCGACCCAACGCGAATGTCAGAAGTGAAGCCAATTAGTTTTACCAGCCGAGACGGTAAAATAATTAACGGTTATTTAACATTACCTTATGGTAAAGAAGCGACAAACCTCCCTCTTGTGGTCAACCCCCATGGTGGTCCGCATGGAATAAGAGATGAATGGGGATTTAATACTCAAAACCAAATGCTAGCAAATCAAGGGATGGCGGTATTACAAGTCAATTTCCGTGGTTCAGGTGGTTTTGGACAAAATTTTGAACAAGCTGGATTCCAAAAATGGGGTTCAGAAGTACAATATGACATTCTCGACGCCACTCATTACGTCATTGAGCAAGGTTATGTAGATAAAAACCGTATCTGTATTTCTGGTGGTAGTTTTGGGGGTTATAGTGCATTGCAAAGCGCAATACTTGAACCAGATCTGTTCAAATGCGCTATCGGTTTTGCAGGGATTTATAATTTAGAGTTAATGTTCGATGAAGGAGATATTGCAAGTAGTGCTTCGGGAACTAGTTACCTTAAAAATGTTTTAGGTCAAAATAGTGAAGTACTAAGAGCGATGTCTCCCTCAGAGAATGTAGATAAGCTTAAAGCAAACTTGCTTCTAGTACATGGCGGTGACGATGAACGAGCGCCCATTGAACAGCTAGAATCATTAGAAAAAGCCCTTAAAGCACGTGATTATCCCTATGAAAAACTGGTGATGGATGATGAAGGCCATGGTTTCTACAATGATGACAATCGTGCCCAATATTATGAAAAAATGCTTCTATTCCTTAAAAAGAACCTAAACATTAAATCGTAATGAGCTAATAAATATTATTTCAACAAGCCGAGACTCAGTTAACGGGGGGTCGGCTTTTTTGTGCCTGTTTTATGACTTTCAAGCAAATTCTACTGCGCAAAGAGGCCAATAAAATGGGTATTAACATAAATTAAAAGTCGTAATACACGTTCATATTCTACCTCATTTCAATGAATAAATAGTGAGTACGTATTGCTCTGATCACTTGAATTAAATACAATACCGTTACACTTTTAACATTTATTACACGGATTGTAGTCATGCTGCGTATTTTATACCTCACTTGCTGTTTGCTTATTCTTTTTACCTCTCACACTTTTGCTAGTCCTCAGATCAAAGATTTTAGTGCTGATTCCGAATTCTCTGAAGTCAAAATATCACCCGATGGTAAACACCTTGGCGTTATTTTAATTGAAGATGAAAAGCGCACCCTATTAATCCTAAACCTTGAAACCATGAAGCCGACTAATGCAGTCAAATTTAGTGGTGATGAAGAAGTTGGTAGTTACTATTGGGTGAATGATGAGCGGATTGTATTACAAAAACTCTATAAGCACGCACAACGTGAGGTTTCTGATTATTACGGGGAGTTACTGGCGGTAAATTATGACGGCAGCAAATCTAAGTACCTGTTCGGTTATAATGGCGGTTCCTCAACTGGCACAAGCATTTCCAGTAATGAAACTATCCGAGCAAGCGCATTTGTTTTAGACACGTTAAAAGATGATGATAAATATATCTATGTTATGGCATATCCTTGGAATGGCCTTAACTATTCTTACACCCTTGTATACCGAGTCAATGTCTATTCCGGTAAACGCAAACGCCTTACCACGTCACCTATCGCCAATGCAGGTTTCCTTGTTGATAATAAAGAAGACGTTCGCTTTAGCTTTGCACGAGATAACAAAAACGATGATCAGCTCTTCTACTATGAAAATGGTGAATGGGTTGATGCTGAAAGAATAAAAGGCGGACTAACAGATTTCTACCCTATTTCGTTCACCGAAGACAACAAATCAATTTATGCTATTGCACACGGTGAAGGCGCTACTCAGGCGATTTATGAAGTAGAACTTGCAACGGCGAAACATAAAAAAATCATCCAACATGATGTTGTTGACCCATTTATGACTTGGATTAGCGGACAAACAAACACACTCTACGCGGTAGAGTTTGAAAACGGTTACCCAGAATACCAATTTGTCGATACCGAAAGTGCTAAAGCCAAAGCATTGCAGCAGCTTATGGCAGCAATTCCTGATCATCGTATTCGTATCGTAAGCGAAACCATCGACGGTAACACACTCATCGTTGCGGCAATGAATGATAAAAACTCGGGTGACTACTATCTGTTTGATCGTAAAAAACTCAAACTCAAATTCCTGTTTGCTGGAAATGCAGCACTTGACCCAAGCGAGATGTCTGAAGTACGCCCCATCAGTTTCACAAATCGTGACGGTGTAACGATCCATGGTTATTTAACCCTTCCAAGTGGCATTAAAGATCATAAAAATATGCCACTTGTAGTTAACCCTCATGGTGGCCCGCACGGTCCACGCGACTTATGGGTATTTAATCCAGAAAATCAATTACTCGCACAAAATGGAATAGCGGTATTACAAGTTAACTTCCGAGGTTCAGGTGGATACGGTAAAGCGTTTGAGGAGTCAGGCTACCTCGCATGGGGAAGTAAAATTCAATATGACATTATCGACGCAACTCAATATGTTATTGACCAAGGTTATGTAGATAAAGATAGAGTGTGTATTTCTGGTGGTAGTTTTGGCGGATATTCAGCACTAATCAGCCCGATGTTAGCACCCGATATGTTCAAATGCGCCATTGGTGTTGCCGGAGTATACGACTTAGAACAAATGTATAACACAGGCGATATTCCAGACTCTTATGGTGGGGAAGCATTTTTAAAAGAAGTGCTCGGTACAAATACCCAACAACTACAGACAATGTCGCCAACCCACAATGTCAGCAAGCTCAAGGCCAAAGTGTTATTAATTCATGGTGAAGAAGATGAACGTGCACCCATAGAGCAATTTGAAGCAATGGAAAAAGCCTTAAATCAAGCCAATTACCCATTCCAAAAAGAAATCTGGGAAAAAGAAGGTCATGGCTTCTACAATGCCGAAAATCGCGCTAAATATTATGAAATAATGCTTAAATTCATCAAAGAGAATCTAAACGTTAAATAGTCATAGCCAAAGCGTTTACACCTCAAAAAGCCGATACCCGACTAAAAGGGTCGGCTTTTTTATCGTCTACAGTGTTAATTTGCAACGAATCACGTTATTCTCCATTCCCCTTATGGCATAAGCGTCCTAAGGCTTTTTAAGATATACTTATCGCAGTATGACAGGGTTGTTGGAGGATATATGGCACTAAGTGAAGCCGCAATAAAAGTACAAGCCGCGCTGAAAGATCGTGGGCTAGAAACACCTATGTTGCCAAAAACCTCGACGCCAGAACAACGTAAGGTAAAAATTGAGCATCATATGAGAGAGATCCTGACATTAATGTCATTGGATTTATCAGATGACAGCTTAGTCGATACCCCTCGGCGTATTGCAAAAATGTATGTCGATGAAATATTCTCAGGCCTAGATTATGAAAACTTCCCCAAGATCACTGTTATCGAAAACAAAATGGGTGTCGATGAAATGGTGCGGGTGCAAGACATCAGTCTGACCAGCACCTGCGAGCATCACCTAGTGACCATTGATGGATTAGCCACAGTAGCCTACTTACCCCGCAGCAAAATTATTGGCTTATCGAAAATTAATCGTATCGTACGATTTTTTTCCCAACGCCCACAAGTGCAAGAGCGCTTAACCCAGCAAGTGTTAGTGGCACTGCAAACCCTACTTGAAACCAAAGACGTAGCGGTAAAAATGGATGCAGTACATTACTGCGTTAAATCACGTGGCGTGATGGATTCAACCAGCTCAACGACCACCACGGCATTGGGCGGCGTGTTTAAATCTAACCCTGCGACACGTGCCGAGTTTTTACATCTGGTAAAATAGGCTATGACTCAGTGTTATTGCCAATAAAAAAACGCAGCCGACTAACGCAGCCATCTAAGGCTGCGTTGTTGTTTAGGATGATAAATAGAAAAGATTAACAGAAAAGATTAAATCCCGTATTGCTCACGATAAGCGCTAACGGATGCTAACTCAGCTTCCATGCCCGGTTTTTCAGACAAGTAACAGATTAAATCAGCCAACTTAATAATCGACACAATTTGGCAGCCAAAGTCGCGCTCAACTTCTTGGATCGCCGACAACTCACCCGGGCCTTTTTCTTGACGATCTAATGCAATCAATACACCGGCAAGCTGTGCATTATGGGCATTAATAATCTCCATCGACTCACGAATAGCGGTACCTGCAGTGATCACATCATCCACCAGCATCACTTTGCCTTTGAGCTCGCTGCCCACCAAACTGCCACCTTCGCCGTGGGTTTTGGCTTCTTTGCGGTTGAAACAATAGGGAATGTCCACATCGTGATGATCGCACAAGGCAACTGCGGTGGTAGTCGCAATCGGAATACCTTTGTACGCAGGGCCAAATAACAAATCGAACTCAATACCCGAGTCCATTAACGCCGCGGCATAAAAACGGCCTAAACGTGCCAAGTCTTTACCCGTATTAAACAGTCCAGCATTAAAGAAGTACGGGCTAGTACGGCCAGATTTAAGGGTAAACTCACCAAAACGTAACACTTGGCGGGCTAAAGCAAACTCAATAAATTCGCGTTGATAGGCTTTCACGGTTAGTCCTCTATGATCAATTTTCAGGCTAAAAAAAAGGACCGTAATCGGTCCTCATTTTTCAACTGCATATTAACTTAATGCGGCTTTTTGCACATCGACAATTTCGCGAATACTGTTTTTAGCTAACACTAACAACTCAAGCAACTCTTCATGGCTGAATGGCTCGCCTTCTGCAGTACCTTGAATTTCAATAATTTTACCGGTTTCGGTCATCACTACGTTCATATCAGTTTCTGCAGCGCTGTCTTCAATGTATTCTAAATCACTGATCGTTTCGCCTTTATAAATACCCACGCTCACAGCGGCAATTAAAAACTTAAGCGGGTTAGCTTTAATAATGCCTTTGCCACGCGCCCAGTTAAGCGCATCAACCAATGCCACACACGCACCCGTAATGGCAGCAGTACGCGTACCACCATCAGCTTGAATCACATCACAATCGATAACGATAGTGTTTTCACCCAATAATTTCATATCAACCGCAGCACGTAATGCGCGGCCAATTAAACGTTGGATCTCTTGAGTACGGCCAGATTGCTTACCACGAGCGGCCTCACGGTCCATACGGCTATGAGTTGAACGCGGTAACATACCGTATTCAGCTGTTACCCAACCTTGACCCTGACCTTTAAGAAAACGCGGCACGCCTTCGGTAAAGCTCGCGGTACATAACACTTTTGTGTCGCCAAATTCGACTAAAACAGAGCCTTCAGCATGTGCAGTAAAAGAACGCGTAATAGTGATCGGGCGAGTTTGAGCAGGTGTACGGTTACTTGGGCGCATGAAAAGTCCTGTAGTCGATTTTAGATCATATTTGAGGGCGTATTATAGAGCTTCATGCCGTTAGATACTATGCCAAGCCAAAAATCTATCGACTAATCCTTTAACCTAGTCACCTAAAACGGCTATAATCAACCCACATTCGCGTAATAATATAACAGGACATTTCATGATCCAAAGCATGACAGCTTTCGCTCGTATCGAGCACAAAGCACAATGGGGTACCGCCTCATGGGAAATCCGCTCAGTCAACCAGCGCTACTTAGAAACCTACCTGCGCCTACCTGAGCAGTTTCGCAGCTTTGAACCTGTCTTACGCGATCGTCTACGTAAACGCCTAAACCGCGGCAAAGTAGAAGTTAATTTACGTTATGAACTCGTCGACAGCAGCAATAATGAATTGCAACTTAATCAAGACTTAGCCAAGCAATTGCTTAACGCTGCCAATTGGTTAAAGCAAGAAGCCGGACAAGGCGAACTTAGCCTAACTGACGTATTGCGCTGGCCTGGAGTTCTCTCCGCAGCGGAACAAGATATGGACAGCATGGGTGCCGAGCTAATGACCGCGTTTGACAGCGCTGTCGATCAGTTTATCGAAGCCCGTGGCCGCGAAGGCGAAGCGATTAAAGACATGCTACTGACTCGCTTAGACGGCGTTATGAAGCAAGTGACGATTGTGCGTGAACACATGCCAACCGTGATGCAGTACCAACGCGAAAAACTCACTAATCGCTTAGCAGACATCGTCGGCGAATTAGACTCTACCCGTGTAGAACAGGAAATGGTACTGCTGGCGCAAAAACAAGATGTCGCCGAAGAAATGGACCGTCTTGAAGCCCACGTCACCGAAGCCCGCCGCATCCTCAAAAAGGGTGGCAGCGAAGGCCGTCGTTTAGACTTTATGATGCAAGAATTTAATCGCGAATCAAATACCTTAGCCTCAAAATCCATTAGCGCCGAAATCACCTCGGCCGCAGTAGAGTTAAAAGTATTGATTGAGCAAATGCGCGAGCAAATTCAAAACGTCGAATAACTTTTTTGGCTCCAACATTTGTAACGTAAAAACATTAAGCCCAGTATTTGCTGGGCTTAATGTTGTTAATGTTTTAAATAGGGATGAATTAAGCCAAGATATAAACGATCAATAATAACCAAGGTTGCCACCATTAAATGACCACTAACACGCTATAGCGCGTAAAAAAACGTCAACAATGGTCTGTCATACTCTCTTGCCAGCTCAAGCTCGATCCTAGTTATAAACCAGCAACCCTTAATGTCGTGACCAAATGGCCAAGACTAAAACTCACACCCAAGTAGCAAAGATGAATATCGCTAAATCTGGCGGTTATTAAAGCTAAATCTAGCCGTTATTAGTACTAATAGTGGGTACCACTGACATGCCGACACGTAGTTGAGCGGTATCAGCTTGCCCGTCATCAATGTTGATTTTAACCTGTAAACGCTGAACAATTTTGGTAAAGTTACCTGTCGCATTATGGGGTGCCACCGCAGAATAACTGACGCCACTGGCTGGTGCGATACTATCAACATGGCCTGTTAATACTGTACCCGGTAATGCATCTACCGCTATGTTCACCACTTGGCCTGCGGTTACATTCGCCAGTTGAGTTTCTCTAAAATTAGCATACACATAAACCTCATCAAGCGGCACCACAGCCAATAGCGGTACCCCAGGATTAACATAGCTGCCAACTCGTAGCGATTTTTTACCCACTATACCGTCAATTGGCGCACTAATTTGAGTATATGATAACGTCAAATTGGCCACATCTAATATCGAATTAGCTTGCTGTAGAACAGCCTTAGCTTTATCAATATCGGCATATTGAATATCTTTATCTTGCTTAGCCGCCAGTAAACCCGCCTCGTTTTTGCGTAAGTTAGCTTGCTGAATACTCACTTGCGCTTCAGCTTCTTGTCGCGCCTGCACAGTGCCAGAACCGTCTAACGCCAAGTTGCGATAACGCTCAAGGTTAAAATTAGCCAATTTAAGCGCAAAAAAATTGGCATCTAACGTTGCCCGAGCTTGTTCAATGACCGATGCCTGATGGATAAGCCTAGCCTGCAGGCTGTTAATACTGGCTTGCGCACTAACCACTTGTGCTGCAGCGGTTTTCACTGCGGCAACAAAATCACGGTCGTCAATGATGGCAATAATATCGCCCTGCTTGACCACCTGATTGTCATTAACCAATACCTGGCTAATTTTACCGGCGATTTGGGGCGCCACTATGGTGAAATCGGCTTGAATATACGCGTCATCGGTCGATTGTGTTGCACTCGCTGACTCGGGTGTGTTGAGGTAAAAAATACCACCAATCGCTACCACTAATAAACTGGCTACTACGGTGACTTTCATTGATTTAGATAATGCGATTTGTAATTACTCACTTGAAAAATATAAACTTAAGATTTGCTAAGATCCGGTGCTGGCACATGAGTCATCATAAATGCCAACGGGATTAACATTAGTGCCAAAACACCCAGTACCCAATAAGCATCAATCACAGACAACACCATAGATTGCTGTGCCACTGCAGTGCCCAGTGCCGATACATCTAAGGCTTGTGGAATCGAACCATCTACTAGGCCAGCATGATCAAGTAACATCTCGCTATGAAATCGACTGCGTACCGTCATTAATTGGCCAACCACCGCCCCACCAATAAGCGAACCAAATACTCTAAAGGTGTTGATAGCCCCAGAAAAATACGGGCCTTCACTGGCGTGTAAAACACTGGTCATTAAAAATAAAATCGACACCACGGCCATAGGCTGACCCAAGGCTTGGAGTAACTGAGTAAAAATAAATTGGTCGCGGTTCCACTGCGGTGTAAGCTGCGCGCCAGAAAAACAAGCCAAGGCAATAAGCACTAAACCCAACGCCAAAATAGCCCGCGCATCGACCCACTTTTGATATAAAAGAAAAGCAACCACAGACCCTAACACTAACTGCGGCAGGGCAATTAATAACCCTATAGGCGCAATTTGCATCGCCCGGTAATCTTGTAACCCTGCCAAGTAGCTAGCGGGAAGTAACGATCCTGACATCAGTACTACAAGTAAAAAAGTTAACAAAATAGTGCCAATAAATAGGTTTCGACGGCCCATTAATTGAGGTTTAATAAACGGAGCATGATGATGCCACTCGGTGAACGTATAACTGCCAAACAATATAAGCCCGCCGATTAACGACACCACAATCAAAGGTGAATTAAACCAATCTAGGCGCACACCTTGATCCAGCGCGATAGTGAGCAATAACAACGATGCCACCCCGCAAACCATTCCCAACCAATTACCTTCAGAAAATCGATCATACTTGACCTTTTCATGTGGTAAGCCCCACCCGACAAATAACCCCGCCAAGGCGCACAAAGGAATAACCTGCCAATATATCCAGCGCCAGTCAGACAAACCGTCAGTCCACATACCGGTTAACCAAATCGAAAGATTAGGCGCAAAAGTCGCGGTCATCGCATACAGCGCCAAGCCATGTAAACGAATATGTGGCGGAAGAAACTTAAGTGCCGCCATCATCAGAAGAGGGATCAAGGCACCACTACTAATGCCTTGTACAAAACGTAATGCAATCAGTAAATTTAGGTTTTGAATAAAAGGCAAAATGGCCGCAATTAGCGCACAAATAAACACCATCGACAGATGAAAACGCCTAACCGACAAGGTAATAGCAAACCAAGCCGCAAACGGCATAGCAATCAGTTCACCCATGGCATATGCGGTCGAAAGCCAAGAGCCATCGTCTGAGCTGACGCCCATCACACCACGCACATCAGCTAAACCGAGCGCACCAACCCGATTGTTTAAGCCCGACATCATGGCCGCAATAAAAATACCAATTAGCCCAGCAATAACCTGCTTTGGCAAACCGGCTTTGTGTGTAGGAGCTGCGGCGACTTGATCAGGAAGTACTGCAGAGTTCATTTAGCCTCCCCAAGTGCGGCGACAGATATGGCGCCATCGTTTGCTTGCATAAGGCTGTTATTCCAACCACCACCCAGTGCTTTATACAAGGTCACCACGGCCATTTCAGCTTGAGTTGTACTGTTATTAAGTTGAATCTGGCTATTGAACACATTGCTTTGTTGCTGCAACACACTTAAATAATCGCTGCTACCTTGTTGATAGTTTCGCTCAACCATACTCAGTGCTTGCTCAATGAAATGGTGGGCAATCGATAATCTTTGATGCTGACTCTGCTGTGCACGCCAAGCATCAATCGAGTTATCAACCTCATGCCAAGCTCCAAGCACGGTTTGACGATAATTCAACGCCGAGCTTTTCTGTTGCTCTTTGGTTAATTCAAGTTGTTGAGTCAACTTACCACCGGAAAAAATGGGTAAATACACCTTAGGGCCAAGAGAAAATGAGCGAGAATCCCACCCCAGTAAATCACTGCTATCAAAAGACTCAACCCCAAGGCTGCCAGACAAGGTAATACGAGGATAAAAATCAGCTTCTGCAACGCCAATGGCCGCAACCGACGCATGTAAACGTGCTTGCGCTTCAAGAATATCCGGACGACGTTGCGCTAAGTCCGATGACCATTCAAGTGGCACGCCACTGGGCAGTTGCATGCGATAATCCGAGGTTGCTAACAATTCGTCTAGCGCTCGCGGCTGTTCACCAAGTAACAATGCCAGAGCATTCATTAGTTTATTACTGCCCATGGTCAACTCAGGAAGCGTCGCCTCAAGTGTGGCTAGCTTTGTTTGCGCCGTAATGGTGTCAAAATGTGTGCCTACGCCATTGGTTTCGCGGCTTAATACCAATGCCAACGCACGCTTAGCTATCGATTGTTTTTCAAGGGTTATAGCTAATTGGGCTTGCGCATTACGCAGTAACAAATACGTTTTGGCCACTTCGGCAGATAAGCTGACACGCATCGCTTCACGTTGGTACATCGACGCCTCAAGTCTTGCGTTCGCGCCTTCGGTTGCACGCTGTGCTCGGCCCCATAAGTCAAGCTCCCAACTGGCATCAAAACCTGCAGTCCAATAATTAGTCGCCGCTGACGGTGCACCCAACCCCACCATTTTACCGTTTTCACTGTTACCTTCACGGGCATAACTCGCATTGGAAGCAACACGTATTTGCTGATCTGCCGCGGTAATACCTAATGCTGCACGGCTTTGTGCAATGCGGCTACCAGCCATTTGCAAATCCAAATTACCAGATTGAGCTTTCGACTCGAGCGATGTCAAAATGGGATCGTTAAACATTGCCCACCACTGCCAACCGACATCTTGACTGTTTTGAGACGGGTTTAAACCATAATCGGTTCTAGGCGTTAACGTCTGTGCAATTTCATGGTTTGGTATTTCAAAATCTGGCCCTACCGCACACCCTGACAGCATCGCCAACGACACCATCATGGTTATTGCATAACTTGAAGGACGAATATTTTTGCAATTAGACATCGTTTTTCACTCTCGTTAATCCACAATCAAAACTAAACTGTACCGCTCGGTTCAATGCAAAGGCAATAAAAAATCGTTGGTTAGCACTAAGGCATCACTCAACGAAACATTTAGCGTCTACTTCTTAAAATTGAATCAAGCAATTGAACTGTACCGTACGGTTTGATATGGTGTCAGTATCAGGCATTATTGTCAAGAGGACAAATCGATGAACGTTCCACAAACTGTCGCTCAACTAAATTTAGATCTGGGTCCCAAAGCACGTACCGTCATACATGCAGCCAGTAAGATTTTTTTAACCCATGGCTTTAATGGCGCTACAACCGATATGATCCAACGCGAAGCGGGGGTATCAAAGTCGACGGTATATGCTCATTTTGCCAATAAAGAAACGTTATTTTTGGCCGTCATTCAAAATGAATGCGCCATGTTTACAGCATCAATCCAAGACATTGAATTTACCCCAGGTAATATCAACCAAAGCCTACGACTGTTAGGTCACGCTTACCTCAACGTCATCTTGTCAGACTCCGCCCTAGCACTGTACCGCATCGTTGTCGCCGAAGCGCCCCGCTTTCCGTCGCTTGGCCACATGTTTTATCGGTCTGGCCCTAATGTTGTGAAATCCATGGTGGCTACCTGTTTATCTCACGCCAACAACGCCAATGAAATTAATTTAAACGATATTAACGAACAAGAAGCGGCAGAAGTATTTATTGCCTTGATGCGCAGTGAATTGCATTTGTATCGTTTAACTCACCCAGATAAGCCCGTAGAACCCAGCTTACAAGAACGTTGGACAGAAATTGCTATCATGACTTTTGTGCGCGCATATGGGGTGCATTAATTTATCAGATTGATAAGGCTCAAATACGTTAACATGACAAGCGTTACTGCCAAGTCGTCAAAAACGCCTCAAAAAATGCATCATGCAAGCAAACAAATGCACACCTTTGATACACTTATGTGTGCACTGCGGCCTAATGTCGACTATGTTATCGATTACTTATCAAAAAGGCATTTAATGACAAACCCCTACTCAGCTAAGCAGTGGCTCCAACTCAATATGCAGCAACAAGGGTTATTACAACCCGCCACCTCGTTAAGCGCATTACTGCAGCAATTAAGTTATGTGCAAATCGACTCGATTAATGTGGTCGAACGCGCGCATCATCATGTATTACACACTCGCCTGCCCGATTATTCGACCACCATGCTTGACCAGGCAATGCGCAATAAAACCGTATTTGAATATTGGTCACATGCGGCCGCATATCTGCCCATCGATGATTACCGTTTTAGCCTATATCGCAAGCAGCATTTACAACAAGGTGGCACACATTGGTTTGAACCCGAACATAAAGTCATGCGCGAAGTTAAAGCCCGTATTAGCAGCGAGGGTCCATTAAAATCCAGTCAGTTTACCCATAGATCAGATACCCCCAATGGCACTTGGTGGGACTGGAAACCGGCAAAAAAAGCCCTTGAGCAATTGTTTATGCAAGGCGAGTTAATGGTCGCTAGGCGCGACAAGTTTCAAAAGGTGTATGACTTAACCGAGCGAGTACTCCCCAAGCATATCGACACTACAGTACCTAGTGATACCGAATTTGCCCAACACTTGATCCACCGTTATTTATCCGCCCACGGCTTTGGTAATTTGCAGCAAATACAATATTTACGCAAAGGCCTTAAACCGCTACTCAGTAAAACATTGGCGCAAATGTGCGAGCAAGGTGATATCGCCAGCTTTACTGCATCCAGCTCCAACACACAACAAGTTTACTTTTACCAACCTCAGCATCAATTACCGATAAAGATACCCAATAAAGTCTGGCTGCTTAATCCGTTTGATAATTTAGTCATTCAACGCCAAAAGCTTAAGCAGTGGTTTGGGTTTAACTATCAAATCGAAGTGTATGTGCCTGAAGCAAAACGTCAATTTGGCTATTACTCACTGCCTATCCTCTGGCGCGACCGCTTTGTTGGCCGTGTTGATGTTAAAGCCGACCGTAAAAATCAGTGCTTGTTACTGCAACAAATCAGCTTTGAAGCAGATGCTTTTGATGATCACTCTACAGATATAAGCATGAGTGACACTACCGATAGAGAGGCGTTTATAGCCGCATTTGTCGATGCCATTGAACACTATGCAACATTCAACAACTGCCAGCGCTGGCAACTGGTGCAATGTAACGACGCAGCCATTCGTTATTTATTGGTTAAAGCCAGTAAGCATAGGCCGTGATTGACAGATAAAAACGGCTTGTGTGACTTATCAATCGTAATGAATCGTTGTTCAGTATTTAGCTTGTTTAACGAAAAACGTCCACTCTTACTGTAGATTTTGATTCAATCTACACGTTCCACATTGCCGTTAGATAGTGACTTTCGAATAACGTAAACCGATTAAATGCACTGCTCAAGACCTACGCGGATCGAGTACAAATAAAAGTACCCTAAGGTTTGTCATATCGTTCACATTTATAACCTTTGCAATAACATACAACTCAATTACTTGAATTAAATCACTAACGGAAAAATACATTGTGATATACCTTCTCAAGGCTAACTAATGCCTAAATCCATTGGGAGAGAACACAATGTTTTATATACACATGCTGCTGTTATTGGCGGTGATATTTGTTGGTATACGCCACGGCGGTATTGCCTTTGGTTTACTTGGTGGATTAGGCGTTTCGGTACTCGCATTTGTCTTTGGCATTGCGCCAGGCACACCTCCGGTCAGCGTAATGTTAATTATTCTGGCGGTTGTAGCTGCCTCGGCGACATTAGAAGCCACCGGCGGTTTAAAGCTGTTGGTAACGTTTGCGGAAAAGCTGTTACGTAAACATCCTGAACATATCGTCTTTTTAGGCCCACTTTGTACTTATTCTTTAACAGTACTTGTTGGCACCGGCCATTCCGTTTATCCCCTTCTTCCTGTTATTTACGATGTGTCATACAAGAAAGGTATTCGACCTGAACGTCCATTAGCCATGGCAACCGTAGCTTCACAAATGGGTATTACTGCTAGCCCAATTGCAGCCGCAGCGGCTGTGGTGCTTGCCACTGCCGTTGATAATAATCTTGATATTAACTTAATTGATGTACTGATGGTGACCATTCCAGCTACCTTAACGGGTTTGCTATTGGCGTGTACTTGGAGTTTAAAGCGCGGTAAAGATTTAGATAAAGATGAACAGTTTCAGGCGCGCCTGACTGATGAAGAATTTCGTGAAGCATTAACAGATCCAACCACTGACGCAGAACAAACCCCACAAGCTAAGTCGACGGCAAAGAAAGGCTTAATCGTGTTCTTACTCGGTATTCTTGCCGTTATCATGGTGGCGATGTTTAGCAAGCAAGTGCTGCCAGATGGCGTAAAAATGTCGGTAGCCATTCAGTTTATGATGCTGTCCGTCGGTGGCTTGATATTACTGGCCACTAATATATCACCGAAAAAAATTGTCACCAGTAACGTGTTTACCGCCGGTATGACTGCAGTGATTATTATCTTCGGTATAGCCTGGATGAGTGACACCATCATCGAACACCATAAAACCTTTTTGGTGAGCGCGGTAAGCGACATTGTCAGTGTTTATCCATGGACATTTGCTATCGCCATGTTTGTGTCATCAATCTTCTTAAAAAGTCAGGCGGCAGTATTAACCATTATGTTGCCATTAGGGTTTTCATTAGGCATCCCAGCACCGGTATTAATTGGGGTACTGCCAGCGTGTTATGCCTACTTCTTCTTTCCGTTCTACCCAAGCGATTTAGCGGCGATTAGTTTTGATAGAACCGGTACCACTCATATTGGTAAATACGTACTCAACCATAGCTTTATTATTCCAGGCTTTATCGGTGTAGGTACTGCAACGGTTGTTGGTTACTTCCTATCGATGGCAATTAACTAATCTCAGCTTTGGTTTGAGCTTTGGTTTGAGCTTTGGTTTGAGCTTTGGCTTTAGCTTTGGCTTTAGCTTTGGAGAAAGTGATTCACTAGCATCAATAAAAATGGCAGCCAACATGGCTGCCATTTTTATTTTTAACCATTGAGAACCTAAACCCTCTAAGATCTAAAAAGCTAAATTATATAATGAGTTATCGACAGGTTTATTCGGTAATCCGCCCACCACATAGTCCTCTGCAACACGCCGTACACCCACCCATGGAGGCTTGACGAAAACATCCTGTTTTCAACAGCTGCCTATGCCTATATGGCAGGTTTCTGTAGTATTCATTTGTTTATAACAATGAGTAGTGCATTAACACTACTCATTGGTTCGCCATTACTTAAACAGACTAATCCTCCCCAACATAATCCTCATTATTTGGGTTATGGATATCAGCCCAATCATCCATATCCGCTTCATTATTCGGATTATTAATATCAGACCAATTGTCCAACTCTTCTTGCGACATTTCAGATGTATCTGGCATAAAAATTTCCTTATTTTTTGCCTTGATGGCGTGGGTTATTAGGGTTCAATTGCTGACTGCGATTATCCAACGCCTTTTGATAGGATTTGTTAGTTCCTGAAGAGCCTTTGTTTTCATTTGATTGATCTGCTTTATGGTTATTCATTTTTATATCCTTAAAAAGTAAGTTAATTTGATTACAGGAGGATTAGTTAGCTAATCCCCCTGTAATCGTCGTACATCACTTTTAAAGTTATTGAATGCCCTTACATCACTGGGGGTTCCAGGTACTGACAATTTACGCCCATTCGGAGCAATTAAGATAAGATGTCGCCCACGACGATACTCCTCCCATCCCTTACTTTTAATAATATGATAAACAAGGTTATTAATATTTTTATCACTGCTGTATTTTTTCATGGAGCATCCCTAAGTTTTAAAGACAGCAGCTGCATAGCTATTTCTGCAAGCTGCGTTTAAGCCGAATCTCTAAAAATTTTGGGAATACTCAAAACTAAGTGAAGGTTGGTAGCGATGAGAAAATGCTTCTGCATTAAAGCTTATCTGTTCAAATGCCGCTTTAACGCCAACAGCTAAAATGGGCTGGCTTTGGGTTAGCCCTGCACCATGGCTACTATTCTGATAAAAACAGCCATCTGGATTAATCATCAAATATGATTGCCACATCGCGTCGTTATCTTCCTCAACAATACAGTCCGACAATGACTGATGCCAAGTAACATAGGCCCGATATTGATAATCAGTAATCGTACAATTCTGATTATGCACAGGCAGGACTCTTAATAATTTCCACTTATCGGGTTTAATCTGTTGTACTGTATTTAATAGGTTTTCACGCCAGTTGAATGCATTAACAACAGTGTTGAGTTTAAGCTTACCTACTGGATTCAAAACCCGGTAAGTACGACAAATGTCGATCAGTTTATCGGGTGATAACCAAGATCCTTTTCTATCAATACGTCCCATGCTACTTGCAACGAGATAATCTCCTGTGTCAAAACTGATCCCCAACATATCTATTTTCGATGCAATGCGGGTTAACATCTGAACATTCAAAAAATGCCCATTAGTAATTATCGAAGTATTAAACCCTAGTGATTTAGCATAAATCAACGCATCGATAAATCGACTACCAAGCATAATAGGCTCACCACCAGCGAAATTAATTCGTACGGTGTGATAACCCATTCGATGTTTTAGAGGATTGTCATGAAGGAAATAAGCTGCCAAGTTATCGAGCAAGTGAATAACTTGGGTTGTATCGTGGTGTAATTCTGATGAGTGAACATGGTTATTCCATGTCGCATAGCAGTAGTCGCAACGGTAGTTGCACGCCTCGGTCATGTGAAAGTTAATCACGAGTTCTTGAACTTTACTTGTTAGCATTTTGAATCTCCGTTTGTTGATAACAAACTCAGATTCATTCAGTGCAATGCACTAACAAGACATTATTTTAAACTTTTTAAAAATTTTTCATTTGATCAAGCAAATCATCAAAACCTCTAGCCTCTTCCAATTGTGAAGCGATTGATTGTTTGAGTTCTTTCATACCCAAAACAGAGTCATCTATATGCTCACATAATTGTTGAGCATTATCCCAATCAGATTGAAGATAAGCCATCAATATTGTATCAGTAGAGGCTAACGTTGAAGATTGAACCAACAGCGCATTTAAAATGCCAGTATTATCATCCATAGCTACCTGTGGAAGCTTAGAAAATGGATTAGGGAGCTTAATTTCGTAAAGGCTTGCTGCTGACGACAAAGTATCAACTAAATCCTGTACTAGCTTATTTTGAAGTGCTATCCCCATAACACTATTCATCCCAGTTAAAAGAGCCTTAATCGTCTGGGAACACTCATCCCGATAAGCTCTATCATCAAAAATTTTTTTCACATCTTTGGGGTCAAGGTAAATAGCATTGATAATTAAGGCATTATGTAAAACTGTTAATTGATCGCGATCGGCTAAATAAACAGTCGCGCGTTGGACATGCTTTTCTTGAACAGTTTTAATCAAACCGTTGCGGACCAAAGAATTAGCTTTATTCTTAAGGAATGGGCTGTCTTTCGCTACTTTAATACCAAATAATTTATAGATAGCATCCGGTATTGTCATTCCACTATCCATCACAATAAACCCTTTCTAATAAAGCAGATGATGAGGTCGCTGGATCAATCGCATTAGCACCAAAAGAGATGTTTGCGATTGATTCAGCTATTGGATACCAGTTACTTCTCAGGTAACGACTGTAACCACAAGACAAATTCTGCCTTATGTATTGCTGCAAAACACCAATACAATACCCAGCTCTTAGAGCCTCTGATGAAGATGTTCTTACCGCGGCCAATAATGCTTTTTCATCACGGCTCTTGTAAACACTAACGGCTTCTTGGCAAGCTTGTACTAAAAACTCTGCATCATCACTAAAAGGTAACGGCTTAGCATGTGCTGGCACAAAAATGTTCGCACAGAGCATCAAACTAATTAATGTTATTTGTTTAAATACCATTAGGTTTTAGCTCCAGATCAGAATCATTATCAACTTCTTTAGGAGTCTCAACCTGAGAGTCTTTTTTGTCATCTGCAGTGTTTACACGTTTTGGCTTAGCAGTAGGTATTAGCCCGTATAGCATGATTATCAAGACTATTGAGTCAAAAAAGTTGACCTCATCTTTAAAGCGCTCAAAATAGGCAGTAGTAAGACTTCCCTGTTCGTCAAGAAGGATGTACATGAAGCTAGCTTCTATTAAATTCAAAAATAACAAGCCTAAAGTGAGAACAATACATAGTTTTTTTATTGCTGCCCAGTAACTAAACCCTGCGGTTTTAGATTTTTTGACGAAGCGCCAGATCATAATAAAAAAGAGAGCGATTAAGAACGTTTCCAAAAAATCGAGATCTGCAAACCCTTCTGAATACTCAAGGAAAGTAAGCGGAATTGAAATAATTGCGGTTATACCAAGTAGAGCAACCAAAACATAACCTATCTTGTAAATTAGCCATGCCACTACATTGGTAAAAAATAAATCTATTTTGCTTATAACTGTCATAAACCGTCCTTGGATACAATCTATATTATTGAAATTAATTACTTTATCATTTTATACCCGTCCTATAGCCCCGTCTACGTTTACATATAAATACAATCCAAATTAGTGAATTTCCACACATTGCTAACCAAAAATCAATCTGTAGTGGTCAACAATCAATGTGACTCATAGTCCGTGGACTCACAATTGAATAATGCCGACAATAAAACATGTATTTTATTGGAGATAACACCATGTGTGGTGATTCATATACCGAAATAATTGAAGAGACTATTGATGGTTTTGATATTTATATCGAACCCAATCCCGACCAATACCGTGGCGGCTATGCTTGGTCGGTTTCGAAGAATGATGACGAGTTAGAAACGGGGCTGGTTTTTACACTAGATGATGCAGTATCAGAAGCTCTTAAAATGATAACTGGCTTAAGTGCTTCTAGGTATTAATGCATGGCAAAAAAGTCCGCTTACTGAACAAAAAGAAAAACAACCACCAACTAACCATGAAAAACTAGCAGAATAACTCTTGCCATGTATAATTTGCGGTTCGAATTTTGTGTTTGGGCTAATGATTAATGAAAGCGATAGATCTCTTTGCTGGTGCTGGTGGCTTCTCTTTAGCCGCACATCAATGCGGTATTGATGTAGTAGCAGCCATAGAGTTAGATAAAGCCGCTTCCATTACTTATCAAGCCAATCTTATCGAACGTCTAGAAGCACCAACAAAACTCATTAATGGTGACATTAATGAAGTCGATCTTCCTACTCTGATGAAAGAGCTAAAACTTAAATCGGGCGATCTAGATTTATTACTTGGTGGTCCACCATGCCAAGGCTTCTCGACACATCGCATTAATAATGCAGGCATCGATGATCCTAGAAACCAGTTACTGTTAAAATATTTCGATTTTGTTGATGGATTAAAGCCTAAAGCTTTTCTCATTGAGAATGTGGCTGGGCTACTGTGGAAACGCCACGAAGACTACCTTAATCAACTTTTAATTCTGGCAGAACAACACGGATACACGATCCATTTTTGCGGAATACTAAACGCTAAAGACTACGGTGTGCCACAAAACCGTAAGCGGGTATTCATTTTTGGTACACGTAAAGATTTCAATATTGAAAACCCAGAGTTTCCACCTGTTACCACTCATTTTTCACCTTCATCTAAAAATGAACCAAAATGGAAAACAGCTTCAAGTGTGTTTGAAAAGCTTACTCCAGAATTAGTAGAGCTCTATATCGAAGAGTATTTTCGCCCAAAAACCAAAATATCTGATGAAAACGCAAGATTACTCTTAATGTCACTAGAACACGGTGAACCTGTTAACCCTGCTGATGTGTGTAACATCAATATGCAGCCAACTCCTGCAATGGTCACACGATTCGAAAACACGCCACTTAATGGCGGACGAGTCGATTCCGGCCACACTCTGAAATGTCACTCAAATGGATATGAAGGCCATAAAGATGTATACGGCAGAATAATGATCCACATACCGGGTAATACTATTACTACAGGTTGCAACAACCCTTCGAAAGGCCGTTTTGTTCACCCATGGAAGAACCATGGCATGACACTTCGCCATACCGCACGATTCCAAACCTTTCCTGACAGCTTTAATTTTATAGGTACTTCGACTCAACAAGGCAAACAGATAGGCAATGCCGTACCAGTCAAATTAGGTAAAGAATTAATCAATTCTATAAAGACAATTATCACATCATAGTCTAATAGACTATTTATTCTGACGAGAAAAAAGCATATTATCCTGACTAATAAGGAATTTTAGTTAGGGAAGCCAAATGCTCACGTCAGTATCATTTCAAACTCGAGCCCGCACAATTGATCACCTAGGTCGCGAACAAATAGCTGATTGCCCAACAGCAATTTCTGAGCTTTGGAAAAATGCTTATGATGCTTATGCCCGTAATGTCGAGCTACATATTTTCGACGGTGAAATTGAAGTCGCAGCTTTGATTGATGATGGCCATGGTATGAGTCGTCTGGAGTTTGAAGAGAAATGGCTCACCATTGGAACTGAGTCAAAAACCTCTGGCTTTGAAATCAATGATAATGATCGTGATGGATTAAAATATCGTGCAAAGCAGGGGCAAAAAGGCATAGGTAGACTATCAAGTGCTGCGCTAGGCTCACTTCTGCTAATTATTTCTAAACGTAAAGATAATAACTATGTTGCCGCACTTATCGATTGGCGACTATTTGAAAACCCTTTTATGTTTCTTCAAGATATCCGAATTCCAATTGTTGATTTTGAATCTTGCCATGAACTAACCGATGTTCTGCCAAATTTATTTGATCAGATGATGGGTAATGTATGGGGAGGTGGTGATGGTGATGATGAAGGAAGAGATTCCCGCCTGACGAAGGCTTGGCAAATGTTTAGTGAACAAGAAGAGCAAGAAGGGAAAGAAAAGCTAACAAAAGATGAAATCGTAAACACCTTGATTAGTGATGCTTTTGGCGAAAGGCACTTTGATAAATGGCCTTTATGGCAACAAAACGTAGGTCAAGGTACAGCTATGTTTATATCTAATATAAATGATGATTTACGACATCAATTATCAAAAAAACCGATACAAGATGCCGATGGACCTGAAACAGTTGCTAGAGAACGATTTTTCCAAACACTTTCTAATTTTACCGATCCTTTTTCCGCAGCAAATGAGCCGCAAGCAGCAAACTTTTGTAATTCTGTCACTGTATGGCATGGACCATTTTCGCGAGTATTAATTGACGATGTACGTGAATTTGATTTAAAAAACCTTGAAGGTTTAGAGCATATTATTGAAGGAGAAGTTGATAGTGATGGTTACTTTAATGGAAAAGTTAAAGCCTTCGGTGTATGGCATGAGGATTACACAGTAAAACCTAAAGTCTCGTACAAAACACGTAAAGATAGTGCATTTGGCTCCTTTCATATTAGATTAGGTACTTTTGAACTACAGGTGGGAAGCACTTCTCTATCGGATGTTATGCATTCCGCTTTTGTACAACAAGCCGAAAAATATGCTGGTTTTAGGGTGTATAGAGATGGCCTACGTGTAATGCCTTACGGTCGTGTTGATAGTGATTATTTTGAAGTAGAGTATCGTCGCTCAAAGCATGCTGGTCGGTACTTTTGGGCAAATCGTCGTATGTTTGGCCGAATTGCAATTACTCGAGAGGATAATCCAAATCTAAAAGATAAAGCGGGTCGGGAAGGTTTTATAGAAAATCGAGCTTCAAAATTATTCCGAGAAATAGTCGAGAATATTTTACAAGATGTAGCAGATCGTTATTTAGGAACTAAATCGGAAAATAGAAAAGAAAACATAACGGATATTAAAGAGAAAAAAGACCAGTTAAAAGCTGAAGAAGATCGTAAAAAACTGCAAGCCGAAGAGCGTAAAAGAATACGCAATTCGATTAAAAATAATATTGACTCATTAGAAAGTCACACTCGTGAATTGGAGGGAATACGCGCCACATTCATTAGTAGGATAGAGTTAAATGATCTAAAAGAGTTACAAGAACTTAAAAAGCAAGTTGATGCCTTTGTTGATAAAACGAGGAGATACTCTTTAAGCCCTATACCTGCCAATCTGGGCCGACTTGAAGATGACTATCGTGCTTATAGAAAGCAAGAGCTTTTAGCTAAAGATTACGTAAATGAACTCAGTATTTTAGTTAATAAAGCCATTTCAGACTCCAGTGAAAAGTCTTTAGTTGAAAAAGCTGAAGAAGTGTATCGCAGTAAATTAGCTAGCTTAAATTCAGGTATTACACAATATGCCCGTGACGGTAAAGAAATGCTGGCAAAACAACATGAAGAATTTAACGAGTTAGTAAAACAATGTCGTGATCAATATAAACTAGCAACTCAAGAATACCTTGAAGATCTAAAATTAGAGCGAATTAGCCTTAACGACGTATTGAACAAGCTTGATGAAGAACAAGAAAAATTAGAAATTGAAAATAAACAAAAGCTATCGCCTTACGTTACTGCACTTTCACGTATTAATGAGCAGATTGATCTCGAAGGTCTGGCTATACATAGCATGAATGAAACGATTAAGTATCGAGAAGAAATAAATCGATTACATGCTTTGGCACAATTAGGAATAACAGTAGAAATTATAGGCCATGAAATCGAAGGTTTAGATATGACAATTACTCGCGGCCTTAAAACTATAGCTAATGGTGTACTCAGTCCAAGCCAAGAGCAAGCTTACCAAAATGTACTTGGTGCTCAGCAATCACTTAGTGATAAATGGAGATTTTTATCACCACTTAAGCTTTCTGGTGAAAAGGTTAATCGTAAGATAACGGGTCAGGATATCTACCAATATATTTTGAAGTATTTCTCTCAATTATTCAGCGGTTTAAATGTAACTTTTACTGCGACTAATGCATTTTTAAAAATGTCAATTGTCGAACAATCTTCTAGGATTTACCCTGTGTTTGTGAATATTGTAAACAATGCGCAATATTGGGTACAGAAAAATGAATCTAATCAAAAATTAATCACTCTCGATCTAAAAAATCAATACGTAATAGTTGCCGATACGGGTCCTGGAGTTGACAGGGATGATTTAGAACAATTATTTACTTTATTTTTCACCCGAAAACAACGTGGAGGAAGAGGTATTGGCCTGTATTTATGCCGACAAAACTTAATGGCAGGTGGTCACAAAATTCGCTACGAAACTCAGGATGAGAATAAGATATTACCAGGTGCTAATTTTGTAATTGAATTTAAAGGACTAAGACATGACTAATTCAGCTACAGCCGAAGAATCATACTCGGACTTAATTATAGAGGCTTTTGTCAATCCGATACGAAGTGTAGCGATTATCGACGATGAGTATCCAACTCTAAATAGCTTTTTGAATGTAGAGCTTAACAAAAGTAGAAACTTTGGCGTTTGGGCTAGAGCAGAAGAGCCTGAAGAAAAACAATTAAAAATTGAAAATATTGAACGGCTTAATGCTATTACTCAGATGTGCCAGCAAAAACATAAATGGAGTATAAGTATTTATGATGGTAAAACTCCTGGATTTGGATTTGATCAGCAAGCACATGAGGAGAATCTTAATCATAATGATCTATTAATTTTAGATTACCATTTAGATGGTGATACAGCTGATACAGGCGGCATTAGGGCAAGAAACATACTAAATAGTTTGTCTCAAAATAATCATTTCAATTTAGTGATTGTTCATACTAAAGGTGATGGACATAGCATCGAAAGTGTATTCGATGATATTTTGAAAGATTTTTTAAAAATTGAAAAGCATGAATTTGATATTGATGAAAAAACTAACAATATAATTGAAGAATGGCTAGATGAAAACGACCCCGACGGTTCTGATATTACCGCAGTGAATGATTCATTAGATATAAAAGACCTCATCAAAATTCTAACTTGTAAGGCATTAAAAACCAATATTCGCAATCCTCAGCATCCTTTTCATTACGCACAAGATGATGTTAGAACGTTAGAAAATGGAACTGGTTTATCAAAATCTGAAGTAGTAAGTTGGTTAGTGCTCAAAGAGCTAGCAAAACATCAGGAGCTTCAGAGTGGTCATTCAAACTCCCATTTAGATTGGGGCTATGAAGCCGATGGTAATTTTATTGCGACTGGCCGTGTGTTTATTACGGTTGTGAAGAAAGAAAAAAGTGAAGCCGCTGAATTGCTTTACGATAAACTTTGCCTTGCACTAACGAAGCAAAGTGCAACACCAATGTATCTATTAATGGCAAAAATGCGCTATGAATTAGACGAAAGAGGCTTGGCTCAAGCTAGCGATATTATCAATAACCGCTATGCACAAGCTGGTTGGTTGTTTAACCTTTTAGATAAATCAGACAACGATCCGACACAACATGAAAAAGCAATAGATCTCCACTGGGAGCAGTTATCGACCTCATCAAAAAGAGAACTAGTCAATTTTTCTAAAAGAATGATCGACAGTTTAAAAACTACAAACCCCGATAAAAGAGATATTGTTAAAAGCTTCTTTCGCGAGTGTGTTGGAAACAAAGACCTAGCGCTTGGAAATTTAAATGCTTACTCATGCTCGAGATCTGTTTCAAATTATCACTTAACCACTGGCACTATTTTAGAAACAGAAAATAATGAACTTTGGCTTTGTCTTTCACCAGCCTGTGATCTAGTTCCCAAGCAACGACAAAATGATTGGGAAGATAGAATTGGCCTTAACTATATAGCTTTCAAAGCAGTTAAGCTCCATAACGATAATTCTCAAATTTCTACGGCCAATAATAAAGCCAATGATAATGAATATATTTTTTTAAATATTAATGGGACGCTTAATCACTATAAGTTTTCAGATGGCAACCCACTATGGGAAACATTTTATGCTAATGATTTAGGTATATTCAACTCTGATGGCATAGTTAAAGAAATAAATGTTAATTGTTTACGCATTGAGAATTTTGATGAAGGTGCAGGCGATAACACTATCGTTCAAATCCCTGCTTTAGTAATCGTTAATTTGAAAATGAAAGCAATTGCTGAATTACGCTATGAGTACGCTTTAAACTTTCTTCATAAGTTTGGTTCTAATCAAACTCGAGTTGGGTTAGGTTTTGCAGATAAGTTATGGTAATAAGTACTCTCATATGACATCAGGATATCCCAACTGGGAAAAATATGAGCGCTTGATTGCTCAAATGATGCGAGATCAGTTAGACACTAATTTCACAGTTACACCTAATGCTAAAATTAAAGGTATTTTAAGCAATCAAAATCGTCAAATTGATGTGTTGATTGATTCTCGTCATGATACAGATAACTCAACTAGACTAATTGTCGACGCAAAAATACGGAAAAGGAAAATAAACCTTTTAGATATTGAGTCGTTTATTGGTTTAATGAGTGATGTTCAAGCGACACATGGTTATTTAGTCTCGACAAATGGGTTTACAAAGTCAGCAATCATAAGGGCACAGGCAGCAATCACGCTAAGGATTCTTCCGCTTGAACATCTGGAAAACTTCGAACCATCGGATTGGCCTGATTGCACAGTAAAAAGCTGTAAAAATGGAAAGGTGTTTTGGGATGGCTATCCAACTATAGATTTATATGTTCAGCCACTGGGTACTATTAATCATGAAATATCAAAGTTAACAATTGTGCATTATGTAGGAAAATGTGATAAATGCAGATGCTTTTATATAAAATGCACTAATTGCAAAACAATTTTAATGATTCCACACTCAGATAACAAAGACTATGGCCATCAATGCACCTGCAAACCAAGTTGGTTTTGGCTAGGGAGTATTGAAAGCGATTCTTCTGGAAAGAAATCAGCTGAATTACATTTAATAACCTCTAATGAAGTTATGACAGTAAGCCGCAGATCATTCTAAAAAATCTATAGGTTTAAAATCTCTTCAGCTTGCCTTTGCTTTAATCGCGACGGATACATTGTATCCATCGCGATTAGAAACTCGTGTACATTCGAATAAACTTCACTTTCATACACAATCTTGGCGACTTCTTCGGCAACCCTTAGCCCATGGATCAATATTATGGGGTATTTATCTTCGATCACTTCTCTTTGAACTGAGTCTGAGAAATAGCTGGTTGTCACATACACACCTAACCAACCACGCTTTAACCGAGCAACGGTTCGGGCAATATGATTGCCGCCTGTTGGAGTATTCAATGATTCACACTTAGCTTGGCCTAATACAATCAGTTCGACCTTAGAAAAACCGCTGCCAAGAGTTACCTTACCGATAAAATCAGCACCACCGTCACCAGAGCCTTGAGTGACCCAACCTTTTTGATAGATACCATATTCTCTATCTATAACACGCTCTGCAATAACCTCAGCTAGCGCTTCAAAACTATGTTTCTTGTCTGCATAAAAAACATAAATTTCATTCAATATTCTGTCAGTTTCACTGCCTGATATTGGCTTTTGATTCACGGCTTTTTCAAGACGTAATTTTGAAACTCGCCGACGTAACTTATTAAGTGAATTGCTACCCTCTTTAAGCCATTGTCGCCAACTCTTCGGTGCAGTTTGATTCGTCAGATCTAAAGAAAATGCTTTTTTTCGCCGACTGTTAATCCAACCCCATTCAAACTTTTCATGTTCGAGGGCTATACAAAACACAGTAAAATCGAAAGCATAGTTGGTAAACGTACGCCCCAGTTTGTTATCCCATTGGGTGACTAACTCAACACTATTAATAACACCTAAGCCTTGAAATTGAGGAAAGCCTTTCGCTTTGCTTTTAATAACCACACGCTTAAAAAATAAAATTGGCGGTGTCAAAGAACGCTCTTGTGGACAATGTGAATGTGCTAAGCGAAATGCTTCAAGTAATGCTTTATTACCTGGAGCGGTAGCAGGATCTCTCCCGGGTTCCTTGTTATCACCAAAGTAGCGAATATGGCCATTATCAGCGTCATAGAAATCTTCCCACGGCGTTTCTGTTGAACCCTTCTTGTTTGGACTGCTTGAAATGAGTATTGCGGGACGAACAAGCTCACCAGAGCTAGTTTTAATTTTTGCAGAAGCGTTAATACCTTTCTCTAACTGCAGGTTTTTAGCATCCAGTGATTTAGTCAGAAAATGAAAGTTTAGGTAACCATCTTCATAAATTCTTTCAGCACAAGCAGGCTTTTTATATCTGAGTACATCACCAATCTGAATTTCCATATCCGCCTACTGACAACAAAGCTTTATGAGTAATAATACTACAGTGACCAACAAACAACACAATGTTATTGTTAGATTTTATTGATTTCTATCAAGTTGAGGTAAACATGACAAATAGAGAAACACTAGATTTTGCAAATAGGGATTTCAATGCAGATTTTACAACCTCAAATACTCACTTTTTCAATGTAAATACAGCTAAGCCAATCTGGTGGATAGAAATACCAATCAGTAAAATAAAATCACCTAGTTTGCCTTATATTCATTTGCTTCTAAAAAGTGATAACAACTTAAATTGGTTAAAAGTAGATAAACTGTATCTTGTCGATAATTTGAAAGGCTTTAAGATTAGACAAAACAAAGATGTGATTTGTTTAGAAATTGATTCGCATACATTTCAAAATATGGTTGGCTCCAGCAAAACTTCATTCAAACAGTTTTTAACCTAATACAAAAATCACAACGCCAACACATACCTCGTGCTTCGACCACCCGCACCAGTTTTGACCAAACATTGCGGTTCAACAAGCAAGGCCAAATGACGGGTGGCGGTGGCGCGCTGACTTTAGCGACTTTTTGATACTGGCTACTGCTGATCCCATCATTAAAGTCACCATCTAACAGCCTATTAAGCACTTTTACTTGTTCTGTTGTTAATGCTGGAGTGAGTAAGCGTTGGTCCACTCGACGCCAAAATTGGGTTTTAGCAGTGGTTTGCTCAATGCTATTGAGTGTGTGTTGAATAGCGTCATTTAAGGTGTCTAAAAACCACAGCAGCCAAGGTGTGATATCTAATGCACCTTGTTGGGTAGACTCTACTATTGCGTAATAGGCTTTGCGTCGCTCAAGTATGCTGACTGACATAGCGTAAAAATGAATAGAACGATATTTTCCTCAAAAGCTTATCAAACATTAAAGGCTTCTTGCTTCATGGTTTGTTCTGCCCGACTGATCCCTAAACGCTGGGCAACTTGCTGCCACTGCTTCACTGCATTTAAAACCTCATCGTAAATTTGTGTTGCTTCGATTTGAGTTAGCCTAAAAAAATCGATTACATCAAATGCAAGCTGATAGTCCAACGCATTGTCTGATTCTGTAATGTTCAGGTGAAGTCCTTGTTTACCCACTATGGGGTTTAAATCGTAAGCGGGTGATAGCTTCCACCCCTTGCCTGTTAATAGAAAACCATGATTGCGAAGGTGATCGTCTGTATTAGACACTGCAATATTAAACACTATCCGACGCCATAATTGGGCAAGATCGGCTTTCGTTTGTGATCCCTGGTTAGAAAGAAACTCGGCTATTTCAAGATAACTGGCACCGTGCGAATGCTCACCATCATAATACTGAAGTTGAGTCATTGCTGATGAAAAATGCAGACGTTTACTACCAATCCGATCAAAACGTTTGGTCAAAAAGGTATGGTGCTGCGTCGAAAATTTTCGGATCTCACTAGGGCACATTTCAACGCTGGCCGCTAACGCAAGTTCGTAGCACACCATCTCCCATGCGCCTACATCACAGGTATCATTTAAATTTGGAAATTTGGCAATCCACAGGTGATTTCTCTCGTCAGTGACGCAGGCCTTTGGCCTTGCTCCACCCAAAGAAGAGCCCGGAGAAATAAGCATTTTCAGCCAGTGATAATATTCGTCACTTTCTATATTGTCGTCTTTTTCGATTTGAATGGCGGCATGCTCTAACTCACGTAACGATGCCATTGGTGGCGCGGTAAAATCGGTGTTGTTATCCAAAAAATTATGGGAGCCTGATTTTTTAAAGCGAATACCACCCATTCGGTAGGAGTCATGCACACCGAGTAAATAATCCAGTTCAGTTAAACGATTGCTCGGTCTAATACGTTTACGACATTCAATAGCCGCTCTCCGCTGCATAAGAATACGACCCCAGCGATCTGGGGCTGAATCTACAAAGGCGCGAAAGTTTTTATCGGCGTCATCATTGTATAACTCACCTGAATGCAGGGTAAGCAAGGGGTCAATTTGCAAACAGTATGGTGATGTTAAAAAGGCTTTATCGTAGGCAAAGCTAAAGACACCGCCTCGGCTTGAATCACTATATGCCAGCTGACCAATTAATATCGGCTTCTCGATTGGATACCAATCAGCATATACTTCTACCAATTCTCGGCTCATGCTGAACCTTCCAGTAGTTTAATGTTTTGCAGCTTAATGCCTAATTCGTCATGCGCAGCCAGTTCAGAAAAATTGTTTTCCATGCCCAGCACAGCCATAATTTTCAAATAGGTTCCTATAGCCACGCCCGGATCACCAGCAAACACTTTGTTCACGGTTTTATGGTCAAACCCGGTTCGCTCGCAGAGCGTTTTTTTTTTCAATCCACGTCGCTTCATCGCTAGCAGCAAATCCTCACCAAAAAGAGTGAGAATTTTTCGCTGCTTTGGAAACAGCACACTATGTAAGTCTCGCCTTGCCATACAACCACCCAGAATAGGACTATGTTCCCATTTTCAAACATATAGTGGGAATATAGTCCTACATTTATTAATTAGCAAATCGAAGATCGAAAAATAGGACAATATTCCCATTTTTAATAAAATAATGGGAATACAGTCCAACTCGCTATGTTGAGGTATACGCTAACGGATCATTGTTTGGCTTCAGGTTCTATCGTCACATAAGACTAGATACTATAGAGTCTATTTTCAGCAAAAATAAGAATTTCGGATTCTATAATATCAATTAGCTTAAGATTTTCCTTTCACTCAGAGTTAAGCTGTGAACCAGATAACTTGAGCCGATGATTCAAACTCTGCTCAATAATCCCTTTAAAATCGACTATTCTCTCCCCTAACAGCAACACACTTTTCAGACTTTTTTCAGGAAGAACAACACTATGTCCCAATGCCCACAACTAAAATGTAGTCAATGCCAAAGACTAGTGGTGGGCAAACAGATTTTTATAGTTACTTCTTCGTTAACTGACTGAGTAGATATGGCGATTTGGGCAAATAGCAAGTTATTCGCCTCACCAAATGAGGCGAATAGGATGGCTAATTGCCTCATGATTCTCATTAGCCAGCTCAATAACACCTTGGCTGGCATTTCGGTATAATCATTTACTGTCTCTATACCTTCAATTTCTATAACCCAATGCGACTGTAATTAATGACATCCAAGCCGACTGAAATATTAACATCACCACAAGCCGCTATGCCTAAACCGACTTTGGCAAATAAGCTGCCCCATAAAGTGTTTATTATCGGCTTGCCGCGAACGGGTACTACCAGCGTGAGTGTAGCCTTGCTTGAGAAAGGGTTAACGGTGGCCCACCAAGCCTTTACTAAGCAGGCGTTTATGTTGGCCGATGCGGTGTCGGATGCGCCGTGCTTTAGTGATTATCAGCAGCTTGATGTGTTATTCCCCAAGGCAAAGTTTGTTTATTTAGATAGGCCGGTAGATAAGTGGCTGCCGTCGATGCAAATGTTACTCAGCAGAATGTTAGTGCATTTAGATAAACACCATGGCCGCTTTCATCCGCTGATGAAGCGCAGTTTTAAGCATTGTTTTGATATAGGGCAGGTTGACGATGCACTTGATGAAGCCCATTTAACAGCCTGTTATCAACGCCACCAGCAACAAGTGTTCAGTTATTTTGCTGGTCGCGATGACTTTTTATCCATTGATATTAGTGTTGCAGGCAGCTTTGCCGCGCTATTGCAGTTTATCGGCTTGCCTCAGCCAAATGAGGTTGAATTTCCGCTACTTCAATTTCCACAACTGAATTTTCCGCAGCTAAATATGGGCCGTAATGTGGCCAGCTGGGATGAATATAAACACCCCAACAAGATTAGCGCCAATGCCTCAGGGCCCGATAAACGCAAGTTTTTTGATTACCAACTGTAACGATCTCAATTTGGAATGAGCGAGTGAATGCAGCACTCGTCGCGCGACAACCGCGGCTTGATAACCGTTGATATGTCACATTGAAGTTACTTATCTTTATCGCGCTTTTTCTTAGCGACGGTTAACCAATCTAAACTGACACCCGATATGGCATTAAAACCACGGATCCGGAAAATAAGTGTCAGTAATTGCGGCCTTGGGCGCGCTTTGGGTTCAACTAAGCGCGGAATAAACCACAATGCCACCAGCGATCGCATGGTGGTCGATACCATAAACACCAAAAATATTGGGTTGGATAACCAAGCGTTTAAACCTGTCCAGATTAAAAACGCTGCTGCATACGAGGCAATTATTCCTCCCACCATCGCGCCAACAAACACAAAACTCGCACTCAATGCAGCCTGTAATGCGGCATAAATAGCAAAGTCACTGCGAAAGGGTCGAATATCGTAAAGGTAATTGGCGGTACTTAAGGTAAAGCCGCTCCAACCAAAACCGGCAAAAGCTTGAATGGCGAGAATGTATAAATAATTATCTGAGAATAACCATAATAATGGCAAACTTGGAATTAAACAGCTGGTGATGATCATCACTAACCTATTACCGTATAGATCGCTAAATCGGCCCCAAAATCGCAAAGTAATAAACTGAGTAACAATAGAAGCCACGCTAGAAAGGACAAATTCAAAATAGCTAAAATGCAGATTTTCAAGCATGTATACCGCAAAAAATGGTGCCGAAATGGCGACCATGCACTGCATACTAGCAACAAATAAGCTGTAATGGCGGAAGGTTTTATCTTTCCAAGCTTCGCGGAAATTACCAAATGTTTGTTTAAACACCCCAGGTGCTTTCGCCACTCTCGGTTCAGGGTCGTGCATTTGCAACAATAACCAAGCCGATACAAACCGGCCCATTGCCGCAATCGAAAACAGTAAACTAAAACCCAACCACGCCATTTGCACTGAGTCGGTTAGCGTTAATATGCCACCGCCGACAAAGAACACACTCAGCGAGGCCATCATGGTTAAACGGGTGCGTGAAGCAAAAAAGGCGCCACGACGACGCTGCGGTACTATCATGCCCATCCATGCACGCCAATGTGGCTGAATGAGATTGATAAACCCTTGATATAGCGCCGCCAAACCAATAAATATCCACACAGCATTATCTGGCCTAAACGCCGCTAGCGCGCCCATTGCCAATACAACAACAGCCTGCAATACCGCACATGCAACAATGAACTGCCGACGGCTAAAATGACTCGCCAACCAAACAGATAACAGTTGTGCCATAGCACCAAACAGCTGAGGTAAGCCTGTTACCCAGCCCATCTGACCAAGGCTTGCTCCTAAAAAGATCGCATAGGCATTAAAAAAATTATCACTGGTGGCGGTCATGGTAGACGACGCCACCGCCTCTTGTTGGCTACGTCGCAGGGTACATCTAAGCCACGACAGTCTATCGCGACTGCGTGAACAAAGGTTATTGATGTCTGATGAATGCGCTGCAGCCATAAAATATTTTAATGCATGTTTTTGATAAATTATTGATTAAAATTATGACTGATAAATGTTTAGCTCACAATCTATAACGATTACATAATCACCTATTGTTATTGTAAGATTAAGTAACCACCTTAATGTGGTAATTATTACGATTAACAAGCTATAACCTAATGGCTTAGCCAACAATAAGTGATATCGAAATGAATAATCACCTTGACTAAAATGAAACAAAAAAACTACATTAGTAAAACAAGATGAGTGCTATGGAAAGTGCTTCACCAACTAACATAATATTGTTAAGGCCTATTCACATAGGCAATGTTGGCCCTTCTGCTTTCTGCAACCCATTGGTAAAACTCAATCTAGGTAAATACGTCGCACGCTTTGTCTTTTAGAGTGTGTTTATTCATGTTGTCACCTTAATATAAAAGTAAAAAAATATGAAATTACCCTTAATTATCAGTTGTTTTGTTTTAGTAGGATGCCAGTCGACGCCTTACGCCATGATTGATGGTAGTCAAAGTAAGATATCAGATGCTGACAATTATAATGTTGAGATTATCGCCATTGATGGTGCTTTTCAAAGCGGTAAGCTGACAAAAAATATTAAACCGGGATATCACACTGTACACCTAAGCACCACAGGACCACTACGCAGCAAAAAAGCCTCTTCGACATTAGTTTATCCGCTATTAGCCAAAGAGTGCATGCGTTACGTCGTATCCGCACAGCATGGACCTAGCAATAAAGATGACTGGGAAATAAAAGTATTAGATGAAAGGCTTATTCCGGCGTGCACGCCGTCTCCAGCAGAACCTGAAGTCGCGGTGGTGATCCCTGATTACGCTAAACCACCTAGTGAAGTAAACTGCTTAATGCCTAGCCAATTGAATAATCACACAACACCTGTTGTGCTGTTTCATTCTGTTGCTGCTTGTATACAATCACAAGACTATAACGCGGCAATTAACGGCTATTTTTTAGCCGGCGCATATGTGTATTTTGATACTCTACGGGTCACCCACAAGCCATCACACGCAGTGGTAGAGTTAATTAAAAAAAACTCTATTTGGAAGCTATCAGCTCTTGAACAACAACATTTTGAGCAAAAGCTTGCGGAGTTTCTTGCGTCAGAACAAAAAAAAACAGCTTGTGAATGGGTCGCCACGGTGGCTGAACCAGATTACTCACCTGATTATATGCTACAACATTTACCCAAAGCAGGTGCCACTTCAAATAGCGCAACAGATCTATCGGTAGACATAAAAGCCACCTTATTTAACGCAACACTAAAAGACTATCTTGGGTGCCCGTCACCAAAAGCATAATGCTGTTGTAACGTGGTCAATGGTAAAAAGCTCTGGCGACATTAACCGACAGGGCTTTTTTACTGCAGTGATTTTGGTTAAATCAAAACGACACAATAAAAATAAACTAGGCCGTACGGCCTTCATCCGCATCAAAGCGCCTACCCATAACGATATGATCTACATGATGCAATAACTTAACTGGCGTTTTGTCATTTAACTATTTGTCAGCATTTTTTGTTGTTTGGCTCGCCATTCGCCAGCAGTCAGGCCAACATAACGTTTAAAGGCTTTTTGAAAGGCCGATTCTGAACTATAACCCACGTGCTCAGCAACGCACACAATACTCATGCCATCAGATAATAGCTTTGAAGCCAGTTGCATTCTCCAGCGATTGATATATTGCATCGGTGGTTGTCCAACATAATGATTAAATCGCTCCGCCAGTGATGAGCGGGACATGCCACACTCAATAGCGAGTATTGCTAGGTTCCATTTTTTAAACGGCTCTTGATGGATCAATATCAGCGCCCGGCTTATGTGCTCATCTTTCATGGCCGCGAGCCAACTTTGGCCCTGCGTGTCCGCAAGATTTTCCATGTGTTGCCTTAAGGCCTGAGTAAAAATTAATTCACTTAACTTAGTGACAATATTGCGCGCCCCCTCACTGGACTTGCGCATTTCACTTAAGGTAGAAACGAGTAATTGCTTCATCACCCCCTCACTACCCACATGCTCTTTGACCACCAGCATGTCTGGTAAGGTCTTTAACAGCGGATTTAAGGGCTGGGCATTAAAACCGATATAGCCGCAAATAAGTTTTGAGCGCTCACCTTCTTCACCAATTTTTACTAATGTAAACGGTTGTTTTTTTGCAGCAGTTTGTTGATAAAAACGGGCATCCGCTGCTATTCCCTGCCAATTATTGATGTTGGATGTCAAGGAATGGCTTGAACCCTTAGGAAACATAACGACGTCGCCAGATTCAAGTCTTGATGGTGCCATCAGCTTATTGTCAGATTTTACCCAGCCGTTGCCGTCCAACATAATATGAAAAGGAATAACATGTTCTACTTCGGTCAACATAAAAGAACCAATTAAATTCATCGTTGGATTAACTAATACCCATGGCTCTGCCGCTTCCACTTCAAAATAGAGCGCACCTTTTATATGTATGGTATCGAGTACTTTTGACAATATATCCATATCAATCATCCTTTAATTTATGCAAAAGCTAGCTTTGCACAATTCTTGTTTGTTCAATTTGGTTTTATTGAGAGCTTCATTACTCAATTTTTTTACTCGCGTTCAAAGTTTAGGTTAATAAATGGACGATTGGACATTAATTAAAGCGCAATGGCTATTCACTATTCGCGGTATACCACCCAAGATAAACTATGCTTTTTACATGGCGGGCAGATAACCGTGCTCACTGCTGATTATCAAAGCCTTGCCCCGTAAAAATCAGTATTCAAGGTCAATTCAATAAAATTCAATGACCTACTGGATTGGGTGGTTTTGATCTCGGCATCATTATGCAATGACTGGGTAAACACTGATGTTTATAGCTTATTCAAAACCTCGAATATAGAACGATAATCTTGAAGTAGAGCAGTAATGGATAGGAGTAATAAGCATATGAATACAATACGTTTTAAAAAAATGGATGGCACGGCTGTAGCCTTAAAGAAAAGCGACATTAACAGCTCTCTATCGGGAGAGATCATCATGCCTGACTCAGAAAAATATGATGACGCCCGCGCCCTATGGAATGGCATGATAGATAAAAAACCGAGTTTATTTGTTCGCGTTAGCGATGAACAAGCGGTAGTCAAAGCTGTCAATTTCGCCCGTACCCATGGCATTTTGTTAGCGATAAAATCGGGCGGCCATAATATCGCCGGTAAGGCATTAGCGGACGGTGGACTGGTAATTGATTTTCAAGCGATGACAGATGTTATCGTTAACCAACAACAGCAAACCGTCAAGGTCGGTCCCGGCGCAACCTTAGCGGATGTAGACAAGGCGACGCAACAATATGGTCTGCTGGTGCCAACTGGGATCAATTCAACCACGGGGATTGCGGGGTTGACCCTGGGCGGTGGTTTTGGCTGGACAACCCGAAAATTTGGTTTAACCATCGATAGTCTGCGCTCGGCTAAGCTGGTCATCGCAACAGGCGAATTACTCGAGGTTAATGCCAACCAACATGCAGATCTCTTTTGGGCAATACGGGGTGGTAGCAGTAATTTTGGTGTGGTCACTGAATTTGAATTTAATTTGCATCTAGCTGGCCCAGAGGTATTAGCCGGCATGGTAGTGCACCCCTTTAATGATGTGAAAAACGTGCTGCAACAGTATCAAGCCGCCATCGATAAGGCTCCTGAAGAACTCAGTTGTTGGGTGGTGATGCGCAAAGCACCACCTTTACCGTTTTTACCGGAAGAGTGGCATGGTAAAGAAGTGGTAGTATTGGCTATGTGTTATGTGGGCGATATTGCCCAAGGTCAGGCTGCCACAGCAGAAATTAGAAAAATTGGCCAACCCATTGCCGACGTGGTGGGGCCGATGCCGTTTGTTGATTGGCAAGCCGCATTTGATCCCTTGTTAGCCGAAGGCGCCAGAAATTATTGGAAAAGTCTTGATATGGCGCAGCTCAACACTGAAACCGTGACCGAAATAGCACACGCCATCCAAACCTTACCCAGCGATGAGTGTGAAATTTTTATTGCTCACCTTGGCGGGGCGATGACAAAGGTGGCGCCGCACGCAACGCCCTGGCTCAATCGTAATGCACACTTCACCATGAATATTCACACCCGCTGGCAACATGCACAAGACGACGATCTTTGTCGACAATGGGCGCGGCAGTTACATGCAAAGTTAACTCAATATTCAATGGGCAGTATTTACGTGAATTTTATCCCAGAAGGCGATGACAACAGTATTGGCGAAGCCTATGGCTCGAACTTTGCTCGGCTCAAAAGCATAAAACAGCAATTCGACCCCGCCAATCTATTTAGGATTAATCAAAATATTGTCCCCTAAATATAGCCCCCTAAATATTATCCCCAAATATAGTCCCCTAAATTAGCAAGCAATAGCGTCAGCCGAACAAGATTTTCGGCTTACGCTAATTAAGCTTTCAAAGGGGGGCGTTGATGAATAAAAGCAAGGTCAACGGCATTAGCACGACAAAGTGTGTTAACTAACCTGTTGGTAAAATAGATTTTTTATCAGCTTAATCGACAAAGCGTCGCTGGGTCGTTCACATCTAGGCCGAGGCGGATTAAACAATCGTTTCTACGTGCCAGAACGCCTTGTCCAACCTTGTTTAACAAAAAGGTCAGTTTAAGGGGGTGCGACGACACGTTACCACCAATGTAGCGCCTAAATGGTGAATTGAATCCACCATCTTATTTTGTAGGTCATTGATTATCCGAGCAGGATAATCCGCCCAAAAATCAGCTAACAAAAAGACACTAAGCCCTCGATAACAAACTCCTCAGGGAGCTTTTGTAATTGTTTTAACAATAAAGGGTTACCCAGTAAATAGGCCAATTCTTGACGCGTAAAAAGGTTGGCAATGTTGTGTTGGCATTGTGCCTCTTGCACTTTAACGCGAGTAATCGCTTCGAGCGACTCAACCGCAGAACCTGGTAAGCGATGAGGTTTTTTATCAATAATGGCTAAATGAAGCTCCATTAACTCTGGGTCTTGCAGCAGTGTTGATAAGGTCCACGGCTGAGCAATGGCGTTAATATAATCTTCACGGCGAGATAACGAGTCTAGGCTGAGCTTTGGCGCACACATTTCTTCCGGTGTGGCCAAAATTTGCAGACGCTTGACCCACAACCCCAAACGCTCTGATCCTGTCATGCCAGAAAGCGGCACCGCCAGCCACAAACCAATTAATGCCGGACTCATCCAAGCCAGTAAGGTAAGTGAATCCAGCACCGCAGCGTAACCTAATAGCGCACCAACCAACATGTGCCAACGATGGCGGTAAATCAGGGTTAACCAGGGTAAGCTGCCGTCGTCACGTCGTTGTGGCGACCAACCGCTATCGCGTCCTGCTAAAATCGATAGTACTGCACCGCAATGGATTAGCATCATGATTGGCGCAATGAGTGCCGACAAAATCACCTCAACCACCACGCTAATCATGGCTTTGCCTCTGCCACCTAATTGCTTACTCATGGTGCTATTTTTCAGTAATAACACTATCCCCAGAATTTTAGGACCGAACAATATCCCCATGGTGATATAGAACAACCGCAGGGCACGGTCTGAGTCCATAACAGGCCAGGTCGGAAACAATGAGAATTGATCGGTGAAATATTCTGGGCGAATAAAATGCGCCTGTAACGCCAGCATTAACCCCGACAAGATCAGCATTAACCAAAATGGCGATGACAAATAGGCCATAATTCCGGTGAGTAAATGTAAGCGACTAACCCAATGCAACCCTTTAGTAAACAACACTCGAGTGTGCTGTAAATTACCTTGGCACCAACGTCGATCGCGCACGGCTAAATCGACAATCGAAGGCGGGCATTCTTCATAAGAGCCTGGCAGGTCTGCGGCAATTACCACACTCCAACCCGCACGGCGGATCAAGGCTGCTTCAACAAAGTCGTGGCTCATAATATGGCCACCAAAAGGCGGTTTACCTGCAAGGTTGGGCAAGCCTGCGGCGCTCATAAATGCCTCAGTACGAATGATGGCATTATGACCCCAAAAGTTGCCTTCTTTGTGCGCCCACCAGGATAGCCCCGTACCAATAACAGGACCATAAATTCGCGCAGCAAATTGCTGTAACCGCGCCATTAAGGTATTGCCATTGATTAAATACGGAATGGTTTGGATAAGTCCGGCGTCTGGATCGGCCTGCATGCGCTGAGCAAGGCTAACGATAGTATGGGTTTCCATTAAACTATCTGCGTCTAGCACTAAAAGGTGATCGTATCTGGCGCCCCAACGTTTACAAAAGTCGGCCACGTTACCGGCTTTACGGGCATCATTTTTACGACGACGTCGGTAATAAACCCGCGCATCTTTGCTCACTTGATGACGCAAAATCAAAAAAGCCTGCTCTTCAGCCAACGCAATATCGGGATCGGTAGTGTCACTTAATATAAACCAGTCAAAAGCATGTGCTTCGCCCGACGCCGCCAGCGCCATGGCCATCACTTCAACTGCGGCAAAAACACGATCGGGTGATTCGTTATAAGTCGGCATTAATATCGCGGTTCGGGTATGCAGCGCTACGGTTGCCGTAGGTACAGATGAGGTGCTTTTCAATAGAATAACAAAGCCTGCTATGCCACCACTAAATGCCAACGCTATCCAACAAAAGTTAACCGCAAACAAGACTAAAACGATGTATTCAAGCGGCGTAATACCGCCGACATTAAATACCGACACCATTTCATAAATCGCCATCACCGAGATAATAAAAGCACTACCAACCACCCAAAATCGGCGGGAAGCCTCGGACGTTACCCCATTGGCGATGGTGCTTTTACGCGGCATGCCTTCAGACAGCACGCGTAAACTCTGCGGCGCCATTGGGCTTGGTCGCTCTAGTGGCATCACTGCGCCGCCGACCAAGTTGATTTCGGTGTCGCTTATCCTAGTGTCGCTTATCCTAGTGTCGCTTATCCTAGTGTCGCTTATCCTAGTGTCGCGGGTAATAGTGTCGCGAGTAATAGATTCAGTCTGCATCATGTTTGCTATGACCGAGTCCAACGGTAAAGCCAGGTTTCGACTTCGCGTGGGCCAGTAAACTTAAGCTCAGCACGCAGCTCAATCAATTCCGCATCTTGTGGGTCCATTTCAAATGCCAAACGATAACCATTGTTTTTTGGCTGACGAGACACGACTACATTGGTGATAACGCCCGCTGAACTTTGGACTTTCACAACGGGCATTTCATCGTTATTGCCGGCTTTAACTTGATAGTCGACAACAAACAAGCGCCTTGGCGTGGCTTTAGCAATATCAGCTCGGCCGCTAGCAGTGCGCGCAACAATAACAGTGCCATCATCTACTTCGGGCTCATCACCCCAAATTAAACGATAGGTAAAATGAAACTCGCTGCCTGCGGCGATAGGTTGTTTGGGTTTCCAATAACTGACGATATTGTCATGAATTTCAGAATCAGTCGGTATTTCGGTCAACACCACCTCACCTGCACCCCAATTTCCGACCGGTTCAACCCATAAACTTGGGCGACGTTCATAGTGAGCTTCGAGGTCTTGATAAGCTTCAAAACTGCGTTCGCGTTGAATTAAGCCAAAACCTTGAGGCGAGTTATCCATAAAGGCACTCACCTGTAATTGCTTTGGGTTAGCCAATGGCCGCCATAAGCGTTCGCCACGACCGTTTAATATTAATAGCGCATCGGAGTCGTGCACTTCAGGCCGAAAATCATCGGTGTTTTGACGACCATTCATCGAGTGTAAAAACATACTCGTGCTAGGAGCCAAGCCCACTTTGACTAACTCTTTGCGCGGAAATAAGGTCGCTTCCACATCGATATGAGTATTATCGCCAGGCCTAACAGAGAATCGATACGCCCCAGCAACGCTAGGACTGTCTAGCAATGCATGCACCACGATTAAATTGCTGTCACTGTTTGGGCGTTCAACCCAAAAGGCGCGAAATATCGGAAATTCTTCGCCTTCAGGCTCTGCGGTATTTAACGCTAAGCCCCTTGAAGACAAGCCGTAATCGCTACCTTTACCCAAGGCACGGAAATAACTCGCCCCTTGGAATACCATTAATTCATCAAAATACGCTGGGTTATTCAGCGGGTAATGAATGCGTAAACCTGAATAGCCAATATCTTGTGTCGGTAACTTTTGGCTAAGCACATCGCCAGCAGTAAAAAATCCCGAATTATAGGCCAAATGGGTGGCTTGATTGCCTTCGACCAAGGCAATTTCAATTAAATCTTGGAAATAGAAACCACGATGAAATAGCTGCATTTGATAAGGCAAGCCTTCGGCTTTCCAAATGGAGGCTTCTGGCTTAAAGCGAATATCGCGATATTCATCATAAGAGATTTTGGCCAAACCAGGCGGTAATGGATCATTAAGAACCCCATACGGTTTTTGGGCTAGTCGGCGGGCTATTTTAACCACGGAATCAGGATCAAAATTGGCCGTTTTCGCAAAACGTACTTTAGTTGGCACTTCTTCGGTATTTTGCGCTTTAAGCGGTAATTTTTCATCTGCGTAAGTCTGCAGCGGTATGGTCACACTCGGTGGGACAGTGATAGGCGTGTTTGATTCTTGTGCCGTAAGGTTAAAACAAAGTCCTGCGGCAATGGCTAACGACAAGCTCGTCAGCCCTTTTTTTAGCGTTTTAGATGAAACAAATATGCGAAAATTCAGTAAGCTAACCATAGATAGGCAACCCAAAATAAACAGCGTTAACGTGCATTTTTTAACGCGGTAATTGCTGCAAAATATCTTTGGATACAACCCCACATTAGATTGCGCGAAAGATATCAGAATGGCAAAAAATTGCACAGGCATTTATAGATAAAGCCGACTAACGGTAATAACATTTTAATCTATTGATATAGCCAAATATCACACTTGCTTGCATGAAAAATTAACATAATAATTTTTATATGGTTAAAGCAATCCTAATGTCATCAATCCCAACTACAATTAAATCTATACGACAGATTAATTATTGTTTCTATTACTCATTTTTATGCTGTTCTAGTGTCTGAGTGACAGTGTCTCTCTAATGATTATTGATATTAATCATTAGAATTTATAGTTTTATAACAACAAGGTAATAGGTTAGGGAGCCAAAATGATTTCAGCGTTATCAGCTAGGTTCAACATCTTATGCTTAAGTGCATTATTGACTTTGATAATATCTTGTAACGCTATGACTGAAACACTGGAACTCTCCACTCTTGAATGGCCACCATTCACAGGATCACAATTAATTGATGCTGGAATTACCAGTCAAATAGTTGAACAAGCATTAAGCTATGAAGGGCATAAGCTTAACGTCACGGTTTTACCCTGGAATCGTGCCATACGAATGGTGAAGATAGGCAAGATTGTTGGTTATTTCCCTGAATATATGATGACTTCAAATGATTTTCTATTTTCTAATTCTTTAGGAATGAGTCCGATAGGCTTACTTGAACGTAAAGCAAAGCCTATCATTTGGAGTAAAGAGAGTGACTTAAACCAATATGTATTAGGGGTTGTTAATGGCTTTGTGAATACGGTAAAAATCGATAAAATGATACTTGATGGAAGTCAGAAATATGAAACAGCCAACAATGAGAGACAAAACATATTGAAATTGGCAGCTGGACGTATTGATACCATAGTGATTGACGTCAATGTCTACCAGTATTTGAAGTCAGATCCACAAGTAGCAAAAATTACCTCCCTTGTGCAAATGAACAAAAAAGTTCTAAAACAGAAGAGTTTACACATTGCATTTGGTAATAATCCGCAGGGGGAAAAGTGGCTAGCGATTATTAATAGAGGCCTATCAAAATTTGATGTCCAAGCCACTCTGGATGCTTCAATACAGAAGACAATTCAGCCGTAATGGGGATAGGGTATTAGGTAAAGGCTCCCTAATATGTTGTCAACGCAAGCTAGTTGATGTGGAACCACTGTGCTATATGGAGTGTCTATGCATGGCCATGTTGCTTCATCTCGGGCCACTGGGCCGAAAACCAAACTGGGCAAACCTATCGGCTAATGTTGAAATTCGCTTAAGCTAGGCGCTATTGAGGCAATTCTTGCCCTTATTATATTACCGCCAAAAAAATAAAGTTAATCGTTAATCGTGAGTTAGGTGACCGCAAAGCATCACCATGAGAAATAACACCATTAAGAGGGCGACGCCAATAACTGAAATCGCCCCAATAAATGCTTAAATTAATGCTTAAATAAATGCTTAAACAATCAAATCCTTCATTAAACCTTCCAACACATCCGCCTGACGGCTCAAACTCTCGATTTCTGTAGCCGTGGTATTCACTAAGTCCATCACTTGAATAGAGCTACTTCTGACTGAATCGACATCACTGGCAATATTATCGGCCACAGCACCTTGCTCTTCAGCCGCGGCGGCAATTTCCAAACTTCTATCGGAGATATGCTGATTTTGCTCCGCGATCTCACTAATACTTTGGCTGGCATGAGTCATCAACTGTTCGCTTGATCCAGCCTCTGTTACGGTTTGCGCCATAACGTTCATCACACCTTGGCTATTGGTCTGCAGGGTTTCAATGATTTTTTGGATCTCTACTGTCGCCGTTTGAGTTCTACCCGCTAAGGTTTTCACTTCATCGGCAACCACTGAAAATCCGCGGCCATGTTCGCCTGCTCGAGCAGCTTCAATTGCAGCATTAAGGGCCAGCAAGTTAGTTTGGTCGGAGATGGCATTAATCGTTGCAATCACATCACCAATTTTAGTCGCACTGCTATCAAGTTCAGCAACGGCAACAGAGGCACCACGAACTTCGCCAGCCAAATGATTAATCTCTACTAATGTTTTTTGGATCTGAGCTTGTCCTTGCGTAGTTTTTTCTGTTGCACGCGATATTTGCGTCGACGATTCTTGGGCGTGACTGGCAACCTCTCTGATCGAGACCGCCATTTCTTCAGTGGCACTGGCTAGCGAATCAATGCGGTCTTGCTGCACGCTGGCCAACTGGGTATTTTCATCACTACGAACACGTAACTGGGCACTAATTTGTTGAATAAGCGCAACCGCTTCTTGAGTGGTTTTCACCAACAGATGCTCTCGCTCTGAAACCCGATCAACGGTTCTGGCGATCAAATTGAATTCATTTCGTGATGGCGCATAACCAATACGAGCAGCAAGATCGCCCTCGGCTAACTTTCTCAATGCTTCATAAATATGAAATAGGCCGCCGCCAATAAACGTCTTAATATAGTGGGAGCAAACAAGCATCAACAATAAACTAAGGCATATAGTAATGATGTGCCACAGGCCTAATCCAGTCAAAAAGCTGTTGCTACCAACATAACTGAGTGAATAATCCTGACCTGACACCTGAGCTGAAATATCAGTATTACGGTCAATTTTGATCGCGGAATGTTGCAGTACTGGCGCCAATTCGGCTGCGGATAATTGAGTAGCAGATGCCAATTTGGCAATCACATCGACTTGTTTTTGCGCCTCCACAGTACGCTGCGAAGATGCGGCGTCAGTCAAACTCACGCCAATAACCACAATAGCAAACAATGCAGTGAAGAAAAGAACAAGAAAATTTTCCTGTAGTTTTACGTTGATCAGATACTTATCTACCCAACGGAATGCAACCTCTTTCACGATGATATCTCCAACAAAAAAATGAAACAGTGACTACCGAGTGTGGCTTACAAGGTTCCTTCAGCCAGTATTATTGATATACAAAACACCCAACTCGATGAGTGTTATAAACAATATATGACTATCGCTATCAGATAATTCTAAATGACTAAAGTGATGCCTAGATCACAAAGAATGTTACTCATGACACTTATGGCAACTGAATAATCACAAACTGATAACCTTAGCCAAAGGGGCGTTGTGGTATAAAGAATCGTAAGTATGTCCCGAAATATTGCCTCAGCAAGCTACGCCCGCAATAAACGAGCCCAACAAAAAATGACTTAGCGGATCCCGTCCTTGCAAGATTAGAGATAACGTTATCATTATCCCGAGCTTAGGTGAGTATCATTAGTAAGCATTTAACCCGTTCATATATTTCATCGGTGATGTTTTCATGACTTTTTTAAACATGGTAATAAACGCACTTACCGACTCATAGCCTAATAATTCAGAAACCTGTTGCACACTTTGCCTATCTGACAGCGCTTGCAGCGAAGTAATAATATGCAGCTGAGTGCGCCATTTCCCAAATGTCATCCCGGTTTCTTTTGTAATCAGTCGCGCCAATGTGCGCTCTGTTAATGCAAATTGTTCGGCCCATTGCGGCAGAGTTTTTCTCTCGCCAGGCTGACTTATCAATTGTTGGCTCATCGCCTGAATGACCCTATTTTTAGAGAGTACAAAATCTAAATGCTGGATCGGCATCTCAGTAAGTTGCTCAAATAATACCTGCGCAAGCCGGGCGGTTTTGCTGTGTGAACCGTAATGCTGATTGCTCCCAGCAAGCGCAAACATCAGCTCTTTAACTAAGGGCGTAATCGCCAAGGTGCAGGTATTTTGTGGCATACCGGGCATATTGCCATCAATAAATAAGTGGCATAACTCAGCGTTATCTGACGCGCGGTTACTATGAACTTTATTTGCCGGGATCCAAATAGCACTATGGGTTGGCACCATCCACATTTTTGCAGATACCTCACAGGTGACATAACCATGCAAAGCTAAAATTAGCTGCCCTTTGGGATGAGTGTGTAAAGGAATTTCATGGCTAGCACAAGCCTGCTCTATTTTGGCTATAATGGGTTGGTCCATATATTCAAAATTTTTGATTTCATCCCAGCCAATGGTTTCAAACATAGTTTTGTCAGTTTTTAGTTATTTAATGTCACTATTTCTAAATTATATCGCCCGCAAAATCTTTATACTAGCGGCCATTATTTTGCTATAAAAACAAAAGCACCTTATGACGGCACTTACGTTAACTCAAAAACCGCAATCTCGCTTCTCAGGCATATTGCTGGTGATAGGTATTTTGCTTATTGCGGCTAATTTACGCGCGCCTTTTACCGGTATTGCGCCAGTGCTGGAGCAAATTATTAGTCACTTTGGCCTAACCGATCCTCAAGCAGGTTACTTAACCACACTGCCGTTAATTGCCTTTGCAATTGTTTCACCCATGGCGGCTTTTTTTGCGAGAAAACAAGGCTTAGAGCATGCCTTGTTTGCCGCGTTAATCCTGATATTGTTAGGCATTGCGACTCGTTTTATCAATTCATCAACCATGCTATTTATCGGTACCGCCATTATTGGCGTAGGCATTGCGATTGCTAACGTATTATTACCAAGCCTCATTAAACGTGATTTTGCCACTAAAGTGGCACTCATGACCTCGGCCTACGTGCTGACGATGGGGGTAACATCAGGTGGTTTTTCTGCGTTGGTATTCCCGCTTAGTCAACTAAACGGTTTGGGCTGGCAACTGGCACTTGGCTCGGCAGGCATCATCACGGTTGCCAGCTTAATTGTGTGGACAGCACAACTGGGCAAACACACAAGACCGACCTATTGCGCACACCAATCGGCACCATCAAAAAGTGTATGGCGTTATTTATTAGCCTGGCAAATTAGTTTGTTATTAGGCCTAAACTCATTTCTGAATTACATCATCATTACTTGGTTGCCAAGCATATTGACCGATACCGGCCACTCGGCCGTTGAAGCGGGGGCGTATCATGGCGCTTTTCAAATAGCGACAGCATTACCTGGCTTAGTATTAATACCACTGCTGGCGAAGTTAAAAGATCAAAGCGCGCTGAGCTTTATTCTGGCACTACTGAGCGCCGGCAGCGCACTTGGGCTGCAGTATATGCCTCACTTTGCCTTTGTATGGACGCTAATGCTGGGCTTTTGCTCTGGGGCGTGTTTTATTTTGGGGCTGTCGTTTATTAGTTTACGCACCGATGACCCGCATCAAGCTGCGTCACTTTCTGGTATGTCGCAAAGTGTCGGTTATTTACTGGCGGCAGTTGGTCCCATGGTGGCAGGCGCGCTGCACACTGCAACAGGCAATTGGGATGCGCCATTATGGTTATGTGCTATTGCAGCTGTGTTGTGTGCGTTATGCGGTTTCGCTGGCGGCAGAAATACCACCTTACATAAGTCGGCTAGCTAAAAAACCACAAATCGGCTACTTCGAAATCGTGATAGCCGATTTGCTATTGGAAAACATTAAAGACTTCGGTTGAGATATTTAAGCGCTTTTTCATTACCTAATTCAGCACTTTGCTTTATCCATTTATCACCTTCAACTTGATCTTGGTTGCCAATCAATCGCTTTCCCAAAGCATATTGAGCATCGTTCTGTCCAAGCTCAGCGGCTTTAGTTAACCAACTCAAACCGAGCTTTTCGTTAACCGCTACCCCTTCGCCATTCAAATAAATTTCACTAAGATTCACCATGGCAATTATTCCACCCCAGTCTATAGAGGCTTCATAGAGTGAAATTGCTTTGTGTATATCTTGTGGCACACCCGTTCCTAAGCGATACATTTCGCCCAGGTTATTAGCAGCAGTGAGCTGCTTATTGGCGATTGCCCTTTCAAAGTGCAACTTAGCTTTTTGATAATCTTGTTCAACTACATCGCCGAAAAAGTATAGATTACCAATAAGCGCATCTGCATCGGCCTTTTCTATTCGTGCATATTCACGGTAAAGCTCAAACCCCTTATCGAGGTCTTTGGCTACACCCTCACCTTTTAGATATAACTTGGCTAGCCTAATACATGAATAAGAACTTGAAAGACTTTGTTGATACCAGTTAATGGCCTTTTGAATATTATGATGTTCTGGACTTGCAGTTTCATATATCCAACCAAGATTCGAACCAGTCTGTTGACGCCCTAGCTCATATGCTTTTTCAAAGTAAGTAATGGCTTTGTCAAAATCATGAGTAACCTCGGAACTTTGCGAATAAATAACCCCACTATAATAAGCTGAGTTAGCACTATGGTTAACTGAATCCAATAGATATGATAGCGCTAACTTATCATTCTTCTCAGTCCCTTTGCCTAAATGATAACTAATACCCAGATGCTTATAAGCAGCTTTAAAGCCTAAATCTGCAGCTTGCTTAAGGTAAGAAAATGATTGTTTATCATCTTGTTGCACACCATTGCCGAAACGATACATTACACCTAAGTTTGTGAGTGCATTTGGATTACCTAATGAAGCTGCTTTATAAAAAAACGGTACCGCAGTTGATAAATCTTTCTCTACTTTTTCACCGTTTAAATAGAGTACTGCAATATTATTTAACGCGAGCGCATTACCTTGATCGGCAGCCATCTTATAGAGTTGTAAAGCTGTTTGAATGTTTTGGGAAACATACTCACCATTTTCATAAAACATACCCAAATTGACTTGCGAGTCTGCGTCACCAAGCTCTGCGGCTTTATGATAAAGCTCTACAGCAGCTAATTTATCCTCACCAACATTCCAGCCAAAATCATATATTTTAGCAAGATAACCAACAGCAAAAGGATAATTATGCTCTACAGCAATGGCTAAATATTCATGCCCAAGTTGGATGTTTTTGTCAGCTCCAGCCCCATTAATATACATGAGAGCAAGGTTATACTGCGCAATTGCTGAATCACTATCAGCCGCCAATTTGTACCATCGAAAAGCTTGCTGTTGATCATTTTGTTCAAAGTCATAAAGATAAGCTAGCCCCAAATAACAAGGTACTTGTTCTGACTCCGCCCCCATAAGGAAGTTAGCCTCGGCTTTGTGTAAATCTTGATAACTTGGTTCATCTAGATACAGGTACCCTAACTCGCAATTTGCCATGGCAAACTTTTGATTAAGTGCTTTTTGATAATAGAAAATCGCTTTATCAAGTTCTTTTTCTACAAATTCACCTTCACGATAAAAAGAAGCCAAATTAACAAAGGATTGAGGGTCATTTTGTTTCGCGGCTTTATTATACCAATGGAATGCAAGAGCATTATCTTCTTTAACCCCTAAAGCACCTAGGTCATAAATCAACCCCAATTCACCCTGAGCTCTAGCATTACCGTCATTTGCTGCTTGCTGATAGAGTGTTAATGCTTTCTCTGGCTGATTGTTCTTATAATACGACTCTGCTAAACGTAATTTATCATCACTGCTATGAAGATTCGTATCCGTTTTGGTTTTGTCATTATTGCTAGATGTCGATGAACAAGCAGCTAAAAGTCCAGCGATCAGAGTGATAAGAAGAAGGTGATACATGTTATTCCTTTAACGATAATTTAGCATTTCAACATCATGACTAGTGAGCCCACAATAATAAATATCACTTAGGTTACTGTTTAGTTTTTATTATAAAAACATTTAATATCATGAAGTTATTAAACTTCCATTTATTCCGCACAACAAAGTTCTACATAAGCGTCATGCTCTATATATGGGTTCAGCGACACAAGTGGCACACTAACTTCTGCCTTCAAAATAGAAGCTATTTCATCGCAGCGCGAACATACACGTCAAAACGATTTTTCTTACTTGCGATGATCATGCTGGGTTTTACCCCATCAAGATCGCCGGCGTAATCTGGACGCTTTACTACGACTCTTTTTGTGGCTAAGGCGATTGCGGGGGCTAATAGTCCATCAGCATCGAGGTCTGCGCCGACTAAGGTTTGGAACACGCGCATCTCTTTTTTAACCAGAGCTGATTTTTCGCGGTGTGGGTACATGGGGTCGAGGTAAACCACATCAATTTCGCTGACGTTAGTGCTAGTGCTAGTTTTCACTACATCGGCTAATGCATTAATACTTGAACCGTGAAATAAGCTCATCCGCTCGCGCATCCACTGACCGATTTCGGCATCTTCATAGGCTCGGCGTAAACCGTCTTCTAACAAGGCTGCGACCACGGGATTACGTTCAACCATAATGACCTTACAACCTAGGCTGGCCAGTACAAATGCATCACGACCTAAGCCAGCAGTGCCATCGACAACGGTCGGCGTGACGCCTTGCTTTAGTCCGACCGCTTTGGCAATTGATTGGCCTCGACCGCCACCAAACTTGCGGCGATGCGCCACTGCACCAGAGACAAAATCGACACTAATGCCATCAAGCTTAGGCTCATCACGCTTATGCAAACTTAAGCAGTTTTGCTCAAAACGCAATTCAAAAGCAGCGTCGTTGTCCCACACCAAGTGCCAGCGCTGGGCGATATCGACTAATGAAGGATACTGCTGATTAAAGAAGATAGGTGTCTGCAACAAGATGATTACCATGCCAATGTAAGAAACTACGCCATTATGCCAAAAGCCATCACCAGTGAACACCTATACCTCGCGCGCTAGACCACTTATAATGTCACTATTACACAGTTTTACTGTCTCATTTAGTTAATGGAAACGCCCATGCTCAGTTATCGTCACGGTTATCATGCAGGCAATTATGCCGATGTACTTAAGCACGCAATGCTTATTCAAGTATTAAAAGCGATGCAGAAAAAAGATAAACCTTATGTGTATATCGATACTCATGCAGGCGCAGGCGCGTACTCGCTAACCGATGAGTTTGCCCAAAAGACCGGTGAATACTTAGAGGGTGTTGCCAAATTATGGGACCACGCTAATTTACCCAGCGCATTAGCCGATTATGTTGAATCGGTACGACACTTTAACGCTGAATTTGATGGCGAGTTAACGGTTTACCCTGGCTCACCGGCCATTGTCGATGTTGAACTTCGCCCGCAAGACCGTATGGTGTTACACGAACTGCACATTACTGATCATGAATTACTTGAAAATTATTTTATGAAAGACAAGCAAGTCAAGGTCATTAAAGGCGATGGTTTGCAGGGATTAATTGCCGCGGTACCGCCATTAGAGCGCCGCGGAGTAATATTAATTGACCCTAGCTATGAAATGAAAACTGACTATCAAGATGTTGCAGAAACCCTCATTAAAGCCCATAAGCGTTTTGCGACTGGGACATTTATTTTATGGTATCCGGTAGTGAAACGTGAGCAAACTGAGGCGATGTTAACCCTGCTCAAAAATAGCGGCATTAAGAAACAACTGCGTATTGAGCAAGCGATTAATGCCGACAGTGATGAGTTTGGCATGACGGCTGCAGGTTTATGGGTGATTAATCCCCCTTGGCAAATGGATGTATTGGCTAAAGAAGCACTGGATTATTTAGCGCCTTTATTAGGCCATGCCGACGGAAAAACGACGGTAAAGTGGGAAGTGGGCGAATAATTTATGATACCCATTCTATTCATTATTCTGTACGGTTTTATTAATGAGTATTGATATATAAAAATGCCCAAACAGCAGCAACTGTTTGGGCATTTTTGATGATTATTTTTAATATACATTACGGGTTTTTATTTAAAAAATGCCCCCGCAGCGCCTGGAAATACCACGGGGCTGACATTACCATTGGCAGCGACACTCGCGACGCCAAATAGATAGTTGTCGATAACCATATTATCTAAGGTGAACTGATCCACTTTGCCGACATAGCGACTGTGAGTCCATTGTGGCACTGTCGTTAATCGCCAATAAATGCGATAGCCGACAATGGTTTTATCGTCACTCTTTGCCCAGCTTAACGTAGTGCTCGGTGACACTTGCCCTGCAATGGTAACCTTGGTTGGCGGCGCGGGCGCCCACGCCATTGAGGCTAAACTAAGGGCATTTAATGTGGTGAGCTTAGCAGTAAAATCAAAATCGACACCTTCAATCACATCACCATACGCAATGCCGTTTTCAACACGAATATCTTGATGTTGACGATTATAGTTCTCGTTGGTTTCCATGATACGAACGGCAGGTAAACCGGCCTGATTAAACGGTAAATGATGACCACCACGGCCAAAGCGGTCGAGGCGATACACTAGCATCACCTCCAAATTAGTCATGTATTGGTCAGCTAGCGACTTAATTTTACGGGCTAGATTACGTGACGCGGAATCATTCTCGCCGCCGCTAAAATAACGCTGTTTGGCTTCTTCTGCGGTTTCGGTAAAACGTACCCCTTCAGAAAACACCCGTACACTACTATTATTAATCACCCCATTAATGCCAGAGATATTGCCAATCATGTCATTGTTTAATACTGCTTGAACCTGCCATTTTTGCGCTTTGGCATAGTCCGCTAAAATATTACCGCCATACAAGCCTTGCTCTTCGCCCGACAACGCCGCATACACAATCGTGCCGTTAAATTGATATTTTGACAATACTCTGGCAGCTTCTAGCGCTCCAGCAACACCCGATGCATTATCGTTTGCACCAGGAGAAACCGACGTCGCATCCAATACATCACTGACACGCGAATCAATGTCACCGCTCATCATCACTACGCGCTTAGGGTCGGTTTTACCGCGTTGAATGGCGATAACGTTAACCACTTCAGTTGGGTTCGCGATTCGCTTGCCTTGAACTGTGTCACCCACAGTAATAACCTCTAAACAACCGCCGCACTCTGTTGATATCCGCTTAAATTCTGCTTCAATCCAACGCCTTGCCGCGCCAATACCTTGTTTGTCCGATGCAGTATCTGACAAGGTATGGCGGGTACCAAAACTGACTAAAGTGCGAAGATCTTGTTCAATTCGTTTGGCTTGTGGTGCGCTAGCAATGTCGTATAAACGCATATCTTCTTGTGATGGGGCGACTAGCGATGATTTGTCTGCAGCAAATGCGGGTAACGCCGCAGCCCCTAATACCAATAGCCCAGTAATACTGGCCATACAATAACCGTTAGTACGACTCATTTTAACGCGCTTAGGTTGAACGTTTTCAATTAGTTGATTCATCAATAAATACCTTAAATTAACTGGATAATGCTTTTTGGTAACGTTTTAATAAGATTTTTACCCGCATCACATAAGCTTGTGTTTCAGGATAGGGCGGTATACCGCTGTATTGCATCACAGTAGTCGGACCGGCATTGTATGCCGCACAAGCTAAGTCGATGTCGCCGTCAAACTGACTTAATAACTGGGCAAGATAACGGCTACCACCGCGAATATTTTGTTGCGCATTAAAAGGATCATCCACCCCCATGTCCTTGGCAGTCCCTGGCATTAATTGCATCAGGCCTTTGGCGCCAGCTTTTGATAGCGCTCGCATTTTAAATGCCGACTCTGCATGGATAACGGCGCGGATTAATGCCGGGTCTAACTGATATTGGCGCGCAGCCAACGCAACGTCGGTAGTAAAAGGTGAGGTAAATAGTGGGATCTTATACCAGTCGATAACCGAATCGACTCGACACGCAAAGCATTCATACAGTAAAACTTGGAAGTCTTGATGTGATGGTTGCTGATCACTAAATACCATCACGCCGTTGGTTTGCTTGTATTGATATACTTTACGTTTTTCAACGCCAAAATCACTGACAATACCATTTTCGGAGTAAAGGGCCTTCACCCTAGGCTTACTTGGAACCCCGCTCGGTTGCGTTAACGGATAATCATTGGTCAGGGTGCGTTGTTGCGGTGTTTCGCCGACAAAGCCGGCGTCCAATAACCATTGATCATTCGCAGGCTGATCATTCACCGATGTAGTTTTACCTTGATTCATCACATTATTCACTTCGAGAGTCGGCGCGATGAGATTTTCAGTAGTAGTACGTTGAGATGGTTGTAACGATAACTGTTTTTTTACTGTGGTTTGCTCAGGAATAAACTTAGCGTTGATTTGCGGTTTTACAACCTCTTCTACGGCAGGATGAACCACTTGTTTGGCTTGTACATGCACTTGTACACAAGCACAAGACAACAGCATACCGATACCCAATAGCGTCTGCCGATTACGCCATATCATTGGGCTAATCATGCACTTGATCAAATATCGGCATCGGCGCGATACGAGCCAATTTAGCCACAGCAGCACCTGGGAAAATTTTAACACCACTGTTCAACTCATCGACAGCTTTACGATAAAAATCTTCTGCGTGAACAAAATCGAGTTCTAATTGTAAATATTCGGCAAGCTTGTCTTCACTCAACTTGTCTTTATTCACCGTAGCTAATAACGCCTCTAAACCTTGATCAATTTGTTGCCAAGCAGCAATCGATACTGACAAAGAGCCGCCCGTCACGTTTGACGCTTCAATGGGTTGTCCCCAATCATGCTGAGGTTGCAGTTGTTTTAGTTGCTGTAATTGGGCTTGCTGATCATCCGTTAAGGGATGGTAAGACGGTCTGGCCTGACACAGCTCAGTAAACAGCGTCAATCGCATATCAATTCTTGAGTCGATCACTTTCAGTGCTTCAATGGCTGAAGTGCGTTTTTTAAGTAAACTGGCATACCAAAGATAAGCCAAAATAGTGGCTAAAGTAAGGCTAAGTAACAGCGCCTGCATGATGACATCCTTTATTCTTGTTATTAGCTATCATAATCATAATTTAATCAAAAGTTCATCTTTATCGGCGCAACCTTAGCGAAAAAACAACCACTAAAGTATAAACCCTGTGCCTATAGATGTTAATAAACTGTTTTGATTAAGATTTTAACTATAACACAAGTATCCGCACTGACACGGTCAAACATTCTACAGTTAAATTTTTAATGTTTAGCCTTATCAACCACCTAAATCAATGTTGATAAGGGCGTTTTTTAAACACTCTTACAGTTTTCTATCGAATAATAATAAGAATATCGTTAAATAATGCTGACTTAACACCCTTTAAGCAATTTATTAATGACGATACCGACATCTACACAATAGACACAAAAAAGCCCAGCAAAACTGGGCTTTTAAACTTAACGATTTAAAAAATTAAATATCTTTTCTATCGTTATCGACTTTCTCATCTTCTTCTGCAGTGGGCTTTTCACGCTTACTGAAAAGGCGCTCAACCACCACAAAGAATAGCGGCACAAAGAAAATACCTAAGAATGTCGATGATATCATACCGCCTAATACCGCAGTACCAATGGCATTTTGACTACCAGAACCCACTCCAGAACTAATGGCTAATGGCAGTACACCTAGACCAAATGCTAATGAAGTCATCAGAATTGGACGTAAACGCACTCGCACCGCATGCAAGGTGGCCTCGATTAATCCCGACCCTTTTTCGTAGTATTCCTTAGCAAACTCGACAATTAAGATGGCGTTTTTAGTCGCTAGGCCCACCGTAGTTAACAAGCCGACTTGGAAAAACACGTCATTAGGTAAACCGCGAGCACTCATTGCCAATAGCGCACCGATAACCCCAACGGGAACCACTAAAATAACTGACAATGGTACCGACCAACTTTCATACAGCGCCGCGAGTACCAAGAACACGATTAACACCGACAAAGCATATAAGCTCGGTGCTTGGTTACCCGATAGACGTTCTTCGTACGATAAGCCATTCCACTCTAAGCCATAACCAGGCGGTAGTTTCTTGGCCATCTCTTCTAACGCATCCATTGCAGCACCGGTACTATAGCCTGGTACTGTTGAGCCCTGAATATTGATTGCAGGTACACCGTTAAAGCGTTGTAATTGCGGCGAACCGAACTCCCAAGTACCTGATGCAAATGCCGAAAACGGCACCATTTCGCCAAGGTTGTTACGCACATACCAAGAGTCTAAGTCGCCAGGCTGCATACGGTATTTAGCCTCACCTTGAACATAAACTTTTTTCACTCGGCCACGGTCAATAAAGTCATTTACATATGACCCACCCCATGCTGTTCCTAAGACACTGTTGACGCTGTTGATATCAATGTCTAACGCACGCAATTTTGCGTGATCGACATTAATTTTGTATATCGGCGCATCTTCTTGACCATTTGGACGCACCCCAACAAGGTTAGCGTTTTGTGAGGCCATGCCTAATAATTGATTACGCGCCTCAATTAACTTGCTATGCCCTTGACCGTTTAAGTCTTTCAGATAGACGTCAAAACCATTTGCAGTACCCAGTTCAATCACTGATGGTGGCACAAAGGCAAATACTAACGCCTCTTTGATTTGCGAAAAACGGCCCATGGCTCGACCCGCCAACGATTTCACATCTTCACCCGGCGCCTCACGTGTAGACCAATCTTTTAAGCCCACAAACGCAAGACCCATATTTTGCCCAGAACCGGCAAAACTAAAGCCTGCAACGGTAAACACTGAATTTACAATGTCTTTTTCTTCAGTAAGGTAATAATCAGAGACCTCTTTTAAGACCTTAACCGTGCTTTCTTGAGTTGAATTGGTTGGCAAAATTGCTTGAGTGAACAAGATGCCTTGGTCTTCATCAGGTAAGAATGCGGTTGGCATGCGTAAGAAAATCCAACCCACAGCGATAACCAAACCAACGTAAATCAACATGACTCGAAAAGAGCGTTTAAGAATACTGCCCACACTCGATTCATAACGCGATGTCATTGCATCAAACTTGCTATTAAACCAACCGAAGAAACCTGTATCGGCATAGGTATGGCCTTTTTTAATCGGCTTTAGCATGGTGGCGCATAATGCCGGTGTCAGCACAATCGCCACAAATACCGATAAGGCCATCGCCGATACAATAGTGATCGAGAACTGACGATAAATAACTCCAGTGGAACCAGACATAAAGGCCATTGGGACAAACACCGCCGACAAGGTCAAACCGATCCCGACTAAGGCACTGGTGATTTGGTCCATTGACTTGCGGGTGGCTTCAAGCGGGCTTAAGCCCTCTTCAGACATGATCCGCTCAACGTTCTCAACCACCACAATCGCGTCATCCACCAGCAAACCAATGGCCAAGACCATGGCAAACATGGTTAAGGTATTGATAGTAAAACCTGATGCAGATAACACAGCAAACGTTCCTAACAGCACCACCGGAACAGCAATAGTTGGAATAAGTGTGGCTCTAAAATTTTGCAAGAACAGATACATAATCAAGAACACCAACACAATGGCTTCTATCAGTGTCTCTACAACCCCTTCAATGGATTGCTCTATGAATGGCGTGGTGTCATAGGGATAAACAACTTCAAGCCCTTGAGGGAAAAACTCTTTCATCTCATTGACTTTAGTCTTAATACCTTCCGCCGTATCTAACGCATTCGCACCCGTGGCTAACTTAAACGCTAAACCTGAGGCAGGCTTACCATTATAGTATGAGTCAACCGCGTAGCTTTCTGCGCCTAATTCGACTCTGGCGACATCGCCTAAATAAACATTGGCACCTGATGAGTCAGATTTAACAATAATTTGCTTAAATTGCTCTGGGGTTTGTAATCGACTCTGCGCTGATACGGTCGCGTTAAGTTCTTGGCCTGCAACCGAGGGAGCACCACCTAATTGACCTGCTGATATTTGTGCGTTTTGCTCACGTACCGCTGCAATAACATCAATACTGGTTAATTTGTATTGGGTTAACTTAAGCGGGTCTAACCAAATACGCATAGCATATTGCGCACCAAAAAGGGTGATCTCACCAACCCCAGGTACACGACTCATTGGATCTTGAACATTGGCAGCAACATAATCAGAAATATCGCTTTTGCCCATTGAACCATCAGCAGACACAAAACCGAGTACCATTAAAAAGCCCGAACTGGACTTGTTAACTTGTACACCTTGTTGCTGAACTTCAGTAGGTAACAAGGGGGTAGCCGCTTGCAGCTTATTCTGAACTTGCACTTGAGCAATATCAGGATCGGCCTCAGCGTTGAATGTTAACGTAATCTTGGTATTACCAAAACTGTCACTGGTTGAAGAGATATAGCGTAAGTGATCAAGTCCCGTCATGCGCTGCTCAATCACCTGAGTAACCGTGTCTTCCATGGTTTTAGCCGAAGCTCCAGGATAGAAAGCACTGATCACCACAGTTGGTGGTGCAATGCTCGGATACTGTGCAATGGGCAAGCCTCTAATGGCTAGTACACCCGCGAGCATAATCAATAATGCAATCACCCATGCAAAGATAGGGCGATCAATAAAAAAGCGAGCCATAATTATTCCCTATTTCTGTGGTTGGTCAGCCGTTAAAACCTGTGGTGAAACCGGTACACCAGGGCGGATTTTTTGTAATCCTTCAACAATTAATTTATCACCAGCAGATAAGCCATCAACAATACGCCATTGATGGTCAATCACTTCGGCTGTTTTTACTACACGCATTTCGACATTGTTGTCTTGATTGACAATCATTGCGACGGCTTCACCTTTGGAATTACGCGTAATCGCACGTTGCGGCACTAAAATCGCTTGTGGATCTTGGCCAGCATTTAATAGCGCACGAACAAACATTCCAGGTAACAATATGCCGTCAGGGTTAGGGAACTCTGCACGTAAGGTTACCGAACCGGTAGTTTCATTAACATTGACTTCAGCAAATTGAAGTATGCCCTCTTGTTCGTAGGTCCTGCCGTCTTCAAGCACCAAGGTCACTTCGGCATTGTTACTTTTCAGTAACTCACCAGAACGTAAGTTCGCTTTTAAACGCAGTAGTTGTGCGCTCGACTGAACGATATCGACATTAATCGGGTCAAGCTGTTGAATAGTCGCTAGCGTGGCACTTTGATTGGCGGTAACTAACGCGCCAGCGGTCACAGCTGATTTACCAATACGACCTGAAATAGGCGCTTTCACTTCAGTATATTCAAGGTTAATTGTCGCTGTATTAATGGCGGCTTTAGCAACCGTTACTGAAGCTTGCGCTTCTTTATATGCCGCTTCTGCTTCATCAAAGTCTTGCTTACTAATGGCATTGGTTTTCACTAACTCGGCATAACGCGCGGCTTTCGCTTTTGCTGAGACTAACCCTGCATTTGCACTCGCAAGAGCAGCTTCTGCACTGACAAGAGCTGCACTATAAGTGGCTGAATCAATTTGATACAGTGATTGACCTTGCTCAACTTCGGTCCCTTCTGTAAAAGCTCGTTTGGTTATAATACCAGAGACTTGTGGACGCACTTCGGCTTCTAAAAATGCTCGACTGCGCCCGGGTAGTTCAACTTGAATCGATTGCGAAATCGCTTCAACGGTCATCACGCCAACAGGTGTAGGGGGCCGCGGTTGTTGTGATTGGGCATTTTCATCCCCTTGACCACAAGCGGTAATCCATAATGCTGCAGAAATAACTGCGGCGACTTTCAATGCTTTGTGCATGAGTGCTCCTACTCCAATATATTTTCAATATGTCACCCTCAATGTTGAGCAGCCCATTTGAAAGTAGCTAATATTAAACTGTTAAATTTTCTGTGTACTTTATCGCATAGGTGTAAAAACCAAACAACTCAGCTCATGCGAATAAATTGTAAATAAATAATAAGCTTACGTTCTCTATCACTAAATGTTGATTTATTGTAAACGTAGGGCGGGTAATCAAACAAACTCGACCTATTGATTCATGAAATACACCATTAGATAACATCTTGGTAAAATTAATTTGTCGTTTAACAATGCTTATCGATATGCACTGTTAATAGATTAACTTAGTTGTTATTCATGACAAGCTTATTTACTTCATCCGCCTTTTGTGGCTCAAGCATAATAGTACGCCACCACAACTCGTCAGCGTGTGGATTTGCCAACATCACCGCCTGCCCAAACTTAGGGATCAGCAAAGTAACGTCATTGTGTTTAGCCAATTGACTAATGCGTTCAAAAGGTTCAAACCAATCATGCAGGGCTAAATCAAAGGTGCCATTGTGTACTGGCATCATCGCCTTTGCGCGAACATCAAGATGTGCTTGTAAGCTTTGTTCTGGCAACATATGGATCTCACTCCACAATTCATTATAGGCACCGGTTTCAATCATGCTGAGGTCAAACGGTCCATAACGCTCACCAATTTGTTTGAATCCATTAAAATAGCCACTGTCACCGCTGAAAAATACTTTGTGCTGTAGCCCTTGGATCACCCAACTTGCCCATAGGGTTTGATTGCGATCAAGTAGGCCACGGCCAGAAAAATGCTGTGCCGGGGTGGCGGTAATGGTCAGCCCATTTAATTCAACCGACTGCCACCATTCCAGTTCGGTCACTTGAATAGGATCGATTCCCCAAGCCGTTAAGTACTCACCCACGTTAAGTGGGGTAACAAAATGCTGCACTTTAGTCGCCAATTGTTCAATCGCGGCCTTATCAAGATGATCATAATGATCGTGGCTAATAATAACGGTTTTAATCGCCGGTAAATCGGCAATACTAATGGGTGATTGATGGAAACGCTTTGGTCCAGCCCATTGCACTGGAGATGCTCGCTCGCTAAACACCGGGTCAATCAGCAAGTATTCGCCATCGATACGCATTAATAACGTTGAATGGCCTAAACGATATACGGCATCTTCTGTCGATTGCGCCAATATCTCTGGGGTTAATTCGGCTAATGGAATCGCATCTTGGGGAATGGGCGCTTGGCGCGTTGCCGACCAATACGCTTTGGCGATAGGCCATAAACGGCTAAAACCGGCTTGGTAGACTTTTTCGGTATTGCTGAAAATTTGCGTTTTATGTCCACGAGATGTAGACCAACATTTACTGAGCCAAATAATAGCAATCAATACACCAAGCACTAATAAAAGACTGATTAATATTTTCATCTATCGCTTCCAAAAGTAAACTACACGGTGTAGTTTAATAATGAATTGCTAAAAAGTAAACTGCTCAGTGTAAAATATTACAATAAGATGGCTTAGATGAAACCAATGAAACCAGAAAAGCAAACATGCAGCCAAATAAAACGCGCCGCGATTATTGAAGCCGCCAGAACAACCTTTAAAGAATTAGGGGTTGCAGCAACCAGCATGGATAAATTAGCCGAAGTGGCTAGTGTGTCGAAGCGAACAGTGTATAACCACTTTGCCACCAAAGAAGCCTTAGTGATGACCTTGATGACAGACTTATGGCAACAAGCGTTATCGCAGCCATCTGTTGTGTATAACTCACATCAACCTTTGGCTGAACAACTGCAGCAGCTGGTGCGTTTTGATATGGACTACATTCAATCAGAAGAGCACATTGAAGTGTCGCGAATGGTGATTGGCCATCTCTTTTATACCACTGAGATGCAGCAAGAATTGCAAAAAATCATCAAAGAAGAAACGGCTATTTTACGTTGGATAAAAGCGGCAACGCTGGATGGACGCTTAACGGTGACCAATGTTGAACAAGCCCAAACAGAAGTACAAAGCTTGATTAAAGGCCAATGTTTTTGGCCATTAATATTTAGAGTTGAATCGCCATTAAACGATCAGCAAAAAGATGACATTGCGACTGAAATCGCTAAAATGTTTTTATGTCGCTATCAAGTATAACGACATAAAATACCCCATTAAACTCGATTATCGCCCACGCCTAACGAAATAACCCGACTGATATGCGCTAAGCTCAATCCTGACTCTTGTTGCCATTGATTAAACGCCGCTTGAGTTTGGCGCAACGCGGTTTGCGATGTAAAACCTGCATCAACCACGTTATGGCCAGTTAAATACGCCTGTACATCTTGGGTGAGTAAAAAAGTATCTTTGCCCATGGTACGCAGAAAATAAGGCCCAGTATTGCCGCCTAAACGGGTGCCGCGCTTTTTGAGTGTTCGCCATAAACCGGTAATATCATCAGTTGGCCACTGGGCGATAAACGCTGCAAAACTTCCGTATTCAGCACTGATGGCTTGTACCATATAAGCGTTATCAACAATCGCTTGAGTTTTCTTTTGGTGCCTAATCAATGCAGGATCGCTAGCGCGTTGTTGAATTTGATCAGGTGATAGCATTAGCACCTTCATCGGTTCAAAGTCAAAAAAGGCTTTTTCGTAAGCGGGCCATTTATTGACCACCACTCGCCACACAAAGCCACTTTGAAACACTTGTTTGCTGAGAGCAGACAATAGAGTGGCATCTGAATAATCGCCAATATCATCGGCCGTTAAAGTGTGTGGTAATAATGACTTTACCGCTTCTGGGCCGCCTTTTCGTTCGCAAGCGCGCACCCACATATCGTTGAACTTTTCTAATGTCGCCACACTTCATCCTCACTACCGTATTTATTACACGCCAAAATGCATTACACGCCAATATTCATTCACGTCAACACCGGTCACTGATACGTGACTACCTATAATCCAGTTTACTTTGAAGTGTATTTCAATTCTCGGCGATTAAATATTACGTTGTTTTTTAAGCTGTAAAAACTGTTTCCATTTAATCACTTCTGCTGGCATTTCAGGCGCACCATTGGTGTAGCCTGCTGCGGTAATTAAGGTTTCAATGGGGACTTGCTTGCCTCGACACATAAACACTCCACGTACATGGGCAATGCAATGCAGGCCACGGTCGGTGAGTATGCGATGCTCAATATAAAAGTACTTTTCGTCCCAACCGACAATTTTAGTTTCGATGGTAAACTTTTCAAACGGTTTGATATCGCGGATATAAGTAAACTCTGCGGCATTGACGATGGGAAACCATTTATTTTTTATAAACGGCTTCATCAAACCTATTTCGGCAATCAAATAGGTTCGTGCTAAATCAAAAAAAGCAGGATAGCGAGAGTTAGTTAAATGCAAATTGATGTCGCAATCTAACGGCAAAACACGATAATTAATCCGGCTAGAATCTATAAAACCTATTTTTTTACAATGACCTATTCGCCATAAAAACAACCAAATAAAACGAAAATACAGGTTCATGAACAGTTTACTCCTAATGTAAGCGCAACAGGCTAACAAAGGTCATACCAGTGAGCAAGCTTGTCCACCTGATTAGACTAATAATACTCCCATGCAGCACTTAACATGATTGAGCAATAGTATTGTTCTATTCTCATAAAACAGTTATTAGCAACGCTTTATTACATTAATGCGACCGATCCCCCTTTTCATCTTAATCTGAACTGATTACCATAGCGACGCGTACTTTGGTGAGCAACACTTTGAGCTCCCATCCCTTAACGCACACTTATTGTTTTTAATTCTCAGGGCGGGGTGCGATTCCCCACCGGCGGTATACTTGAAAAAGTGAGCCCGCGAGCGCTCGATTCGTCGAGGTCAGCAGATCTGGTTACTTAGGCCATTACTCTTAAATTAGTCATGCCTAACAGTCCAGAGCCGACGGTTATAGTCCGGATGAGAGAGAATAAAGATACATCATAAGCCTCGGCTTTTAGGTGCAATTTGTTTTGGATTTATATCCCTCTTTATAAGCCCTGATTCTGGTCATTTTAGGAGTACAACCATGAATCAGTTATCACTACTTGCCGAATTTGGCGAACCAATCATGCGTGTCGAAAACGCATTAGCTGCACTAAGAGAAGGTCGAGGCGTATTGCTTCTAGACGATGAAGACCGCGAAAATGAAGGCGACGTTATTTATTCAGTCGAACATTTAACCACACCTCAAATGGCGTTAATGATCCGCGAATGCAGCGGCATTGTGTGTTTATGCTTAACTGACGCTCACGCTAACAAGCTTGAATTGCCACCGATGGTTATTAATAACAACAGCGCCAATCAAACCGCATTTACCATCTCCATTGAAGCAAAGCTTGGTGTCACCACGGGTGTATCGGCTCAAGACCGCGTGACCACCATTAAAACTGCGGCAAACCGCAATGCCAAAGCATCTGACTTAGCCCATCCTGGACATGTGTTCCCATTACGCGCTCGCGCTGGCGGAGTAATGTCACGCCGCGGCCATACCGAAGGTACAGTCGACTTAATGCAAATGGCCGGATTAATGCCTGCCGGGGTGTTATGTGAACTGACCAACGAAGATGGCACCATGGCTAAAGCACCTGAAATTGTCGCTTTTGGCCGTAAGCACAATATGCCAGTACTGACCATTGAAGATATGGTGATGTACCGCAACCAGTACGATTTAAAGCTGGCGTAGTTAATTAAAGTCATTAATAGGCTGTCACAAGAGTGACGCACTATCAGATAAAAGTAAGAGACGCATTATTAAATGGCGTCTCTTTTTTTACATCTAATAAGTTATAAAAAATATCTTAAATATAGATTAAGCTTCGATTTGGCTTATCGTCATGTCATATTATAAGTCGAACGTCATAACCGATACGCAACGAGGTATAAATGAGATGTGAATTTATTCTCGCCACCGAAAAAGACAAAAACTACCTACTCGATTTACGTAAATTAACGATGGTTGAGCATTTAGAAAAGTCTGGGCAGTTCTTGTCTGATGCACAACATGAATTTAGATTGAACGATGCTTATGAATGCTCTTATCTGGTCATGTACGCCAACGAGTTAATCGGTACTTTAAAGTATCGAGCCAATGAAACTACAGTCGAAATAATGCAACTCCAAATCCATCCATTGTTTCAAAGGCAAGGATTTGGCCAAAAAATTTTACAACAAATCATCACAGATTCGAAGCCAAAATTGTTTGAGTTAACCGTGTTAAAAGAGAATCCTGCATTGCAGCTATACAAAAGGTTAGGATTTGAAATCACGGGTGAAGATCAGCACGAATATTTTATGCAAATTAGTACTGGCTATTAGCCATCCATGACCGCTTAATGGTTTCATTCCTGAAACAGAAGATTACAGCTGCATCACCCCATCGGCTTTAATTTGCACCAGACTAGTATGCATAAAAAATTGAAAACCTTTACATCACTGGTAAATAAAAGCAGGATAATGAATTACTTAACATACAGTCTTACAAAAAAATGGAACCTCACTTGAAAATTGAATTAGCATCCTCACCGTCATCGGCAGATCTAAAAACAATCAGCGAAGGCATTCAGGCATTTAATCAACAGCATATGCCAACCGAGGTAGTGCTTGAGCCTGATACTCGTTTTGCGGTATTTGCTCGAAACGAAGCGGGTCAAGTTGTTGGTGGTATTCGCGCTAATGCATTTTGGAACTACTGCATTATCGAATTGCTCTGGCTGTCCGAAGAAGCGCGTGGTCATCGACTCGGCTCTAAACTTATGCATGAAGCTGAAGCGTATGCAAAGTCAAAAGGCTTTCAATATATTCGCACTGAAACACTCGACTTTCAAGCCAAGGCATTTTACGAAAAACTCGGCTATAAGGTCTTTGGTGAGTTGTCAGAATACCCAAAAGGTCACATTACTTACTGCTTAGTTAAAACCTTGTAGTGGCGGATAAAATATAACGAAAGACTTGATTTGAAATTAACTAATCCGAATAAAAAAACAACATATTAATATAAGTAAATCAATTTTAAGAAGATAACATCGGAGGTTCACATGAATCGAGTCACAGGTATCGGCGGCATATTTTTTAAAGCAAAAGATGCACCTGCATTGCAGGCTTGGTACAAGCGTCATCTCGGCATTGACGTTCAAGAATGGGGCGGCACTGCTTTTTCTTGGACCGACTCAAATGACAAGCCCGTAGGTGGAACCACTATCTGGGCCGTGAGTTCAGAGAAAAGCGACCAATTTGCCCCGAGCCAAGCCCCATTTATGATCAACTACCGCGTTGCAGACCTTCACGCTGTAGTTGCCGCCCTCAAAGCAGAAGGCTGTAATGTCCTCGATAAAATAGATGAATCTGAATACGGCAAATTCGCGTGGGTCATCGATCCAGAAGGGAACAAAGTCGAATTGTGGCAACCACCTTTGGGTCAGTAGCTGCACTTTTAACATCCATGTGAAATTAACTTGGATACAAACTAAATCACAATGCAGTAATAAACGTCTGATACTGACTCATGGTATTGGCATCGTCTAACATGCCTTGATGGCCAACGTTGGGCACCATAATTAACTGCTTATTGGCTGACTGACTAGCTACAAACAGTTTTTCAGACAGTTCAGGCGGGACTTCTTCATCATCTTCTGCCGCAATCACCAATAATGGCCCTTGATAATATTGCGCGACCACTTGCTTATTATCTGTTTTACGAAAATCTTCTGACATTTCCAAAGTCATAAACGGTGCCATATACCAAGGTGTTTTTTCATCAACCCAGTCGTCGGCATTAGTTGCTGAACCGTGTAAAACCAGCGCATCTATTTTATTATTTTTTGCTAAATCAGCGGCAATAAAACTGCCTAGTGAGTAACCGTGCAATATCACTTTTTCAGGCTGATATTGCTGATGTAAATAATCCAGTTGTTGCTGTGCATCTGCAATAATATTGTTAATGCTTGGTTGGCCTTCACTTGCCCCTAATCCACGGCGATCCATCACTAAAATGTCGGTATTGAGCGTTGATAATGTGCTAAGTACCGACAGGCCATGTGGTTCGATTTTCATGCCGTTGCCTTGATAAAAGACCAAGGTTGTAAGGCTATTGGGGTTATCGATATAAAAACCATTTAACTTAACGTGATCACTTGCCTCTAAGCTGAGTTGGGTAATCAAATGATTAGGCATCGCCTGCTGTAATTGTTGAGTAAACTCAGCGGTAAAGGCTGCGGGGACTTCATCGCTGGCAATAAAAGTGCTTTCACTTAGGCGCATAGTACACGCAGAAGTCATTAGTATTGTGGTGCCTATCATTGCACCTGTAGTGATTTTTTTTAGCAAACCTTGCATGTCATCTTCCTTAATTTATTCATCGTCCTTGTGGACTAAAATGTCACCTGGCGAGCATTGTAAATGCCGACAAATAGCGTCTAGAGTCGAAAATCGAATGGCTTTTGCGCGGCCACTTCTAAGCACTGACAAATTTTGAGGGGTTATACCTATCAATTCGGCCAATTCAGTGGACTTCATTTTTCGCCTTGCCAGCATCACATCCAGCTCAATAATTATGGCCATTAAATTGTCAACTCCACCTCTTCTTGAAGCTCAGTTGCATGCTTCATTACCCATGCCACACAGTAAAAAATCATTCCGAAAAGTGCATACTTTAACTCTTGGCTGCCAAGGCTAAAATAAACAGGTACCGCACTTGATGTACCGCTAAAGTGCAATGTAAATGCGATGATCATCGGGTAAAAAAGGCTGAGTAAAATCCAGACTAAAAATACCAAGGCAATACGGCTCAAGCAGCGGAAGTTACTTGGGGTAAACACATGACCTTGCTGATACAGCCCAAAAAGTTGGTAGAGAAAATAGTAAATAAACAGGTAAGGTAGAATTTCAACACTGCCCAGAATGATCCCAGGATGAAATCCCGCATCATAAAGGCTTTGAGCGAGTGCTTGCCAAGGTGTACCAAAGTCGACAGCTAGATAACTACTAAACCAACCCCACCAGTCAATCGTTAACACATATTCGCCCGCTTGGAATTTTCCGAACACCATAGTGCCGCTATAACTAGTGATTTGTAATAAGGCTAAAAATACAATTAGCCATTTAATCCATTTACTTAACGAGATAATTCTATCCATGATTATTCTAAGCTGGTTAATGTTAAAACAAAGTTAACACACAAACCTTTTATCAGCAATAAATTATCGATAAACGGTAATTTTTGCCTATTAATATCTATTGGGCACAGCCAAATCATTTGTTTGAATCACCATTAAAGGCTATCGTATTAAATGACGAAAGTGCCTATATGATTGATTAAAAATGAGTGGCATAATTTCGTTGATAATATTCAAAAGTCTCTATCAGATAGCCTTGTTTCACATCAGCAGCACATAAGAGTAAAGTCAGTAAATCTCTATAATAAAAGCTTTTTAACAGATAGATAATCAGTGACGCAAGGGGCAATTATGAACATGAAAGCGTTCTCGACGTTAGTCGGATTATCAGCTTATACACTGCGTTATTATGAGAAAGTCGGTTTACTCAACAATATTCAGCGCAATAGCAGTGGCCATCGAGCCTATACAAGCAAAGACTTGGAATGGGTTAATTTTGTCAAACGCCTCAAAGATACCGGTATGCCTTTAGCCGAAATCCAACAATACGCCCGATTACGAGAGTTAGGTTCAAGTACAGTGTTAGACCGCCAACAACTACTTGAGCGTCACAAAGACCAGTTGCAAGCTCACATTGAACGACAGAAAAATCATTTACTGGCGCTAGAAAACAAAATTAGTTTGTATAAAGCCAATAAAGTCAGTTGACTTAGAGTTAACTCTAACTTGTAAAGTGTGACTTCTACTTATCGATAGGAGTACATCAATGCCAAACTCAAGATTCACTTTAGGCTTGGAGCAGTTGTCAAAAATTGACGGCGAAGCGGGTCACAATGTAATCGAAAGCCTGCAAGATATTTGTCCTGACTTAGCCCGCTTTACTATTGAATATCCATTTGGCGATATCTATAGCCGACAAGCATTAGATGTAAAGTCACGAGAAATAGCCACCGTTGCCGCTCTAACCGCCTTGGGTCATTGTAGGCCTCAGCTCAAGGTTCATTTGAATGCGGCTTTGAATGTTGGATGCAGCGAAGATGAAGTAAAAGAAGTACTGTTACAAATGTCAGTTTATGCAGGCTTCCCGGCGGCGTTAAATGGTATGTTTGCGTTTAAAGAAGTCCTTCAAGAGCGACAGGCATAACAAATGACAAATAAGGCTTAACAGGCAACGAATATCGCTGTACATTATTTGAGTATATAAGTCTTAAAAATAAGTAAAAAAAAAGCATAAACCGAGGTTTATGCTTTTAACATTTTAACGATGTTTATTCGTTGGTCTACACCGCAATACCACTGTGGCGCAATAACGCATCGGTATTGGGTTCACGGCCCATAAAGCGTTTAAACAACTCCATAGGCTCTTCGCTGCCGCCCATTTCAAGAATATTGTTTAAGAAGCTCTTACCCGTTTCTGAGTTGAAAATACCCTCGGCTTCAAAACGCGAAAACGCATCGGCTGATAACACTTCGGCCCATTTATAGCTGTAGTATCCTGCGGCATAACCACCGGCAAAAATATGCGCAAAACCATGTTGAAAACGATTAAAGCTTGGCGGGGTTAATACCGCAATTTGGCTACGGACTTCATCTAAAATACCTTGAATGTCGACGCCTTTAGCTGGGTCAAATTCATGGTGCATTCTAAAATCGAACAATGAAAGCTCAAGCTGACGCACCATCATCATGCCCGAATGGAAGTTTTTGGCGGCTAACATTTTATCAAGTAGCACTTTAGGTAATGGCTCGCCTGTTTCATAGTGGCCAGATATTTCCGCTAACGCTTCTTCTTGCCAGCACCAGTTTTCCATAAATTGACTTGGTAGCTCTACTGCATCCCAAGGCACACCATTAATACCCGATACCCCGCCCACATCGACTTTGGTTAGCATGTGGTGAATGCCATGGCCAAACTCATGGAACAATGTGGTGACTTCGTCATGGGTAAAGAGTGCAGGTTTGCCATCTACGGGACCGTTAAAGTTACAGGTTAAATACGCCACTGGCTTTTGCAGACCTGTGCTGGTCACACGGCGACCACGACAATCGTCCATCCATGCACCGCCACGCTTACCGCTGCGAGCATATAAATCTAAATAAAAGCTACCACGATGTGTTTTTTGATTGTCAAAAATATCAAAGAAACGCACATCTTTATGCCAAGTATCTACGCCTTTTTGTTCACTGATGGTTAAGCCAAATAAGCGGTTTACCGTGTAAAATAAGCCTGACAAGACTTTGTCTTCAGGAAAGTACGGACGCAATATCTCTTGCGACACTTCATATTTGTACTGCTGCAGTTTTTCAGCGTAAAAGCTTAAGTCCCATGACGCCATTTCGGTCACCTGGTAATGCTCTTTAGCAAAGGCACGCAGTTCGGCTAATTCAGTTGCCGCTTGGTCTTTAGAACGCTCACCTAACTCGTTTAAAAAGCCTAATACTTGCGCTGGGTTTTCTGCCATTTTGGTGGCTAACGATTTATCTGCGTAGCTGGCAAAACCGAGTAAATTAGCTAATTCATGACGCAATGCCACAATTTCATTCATATTATTGGTGTTATCAAACTCACCGGCATTTGGGCCTTGATCAGACGCGCGAGTGACAAATGCACGATAACACTCTTCGCGTAACTCACGATTTTCACTGTAGGTCATCACAGGTAAATAAGACGGGAAATCGAGGGTGAATAACCAACCCTTTTGCTCTTTGGCGTCTGCCATAGCTTTCGCTGCGGCGATGGCTGACCCAGGTAAACCCGCTAAGTCCGCTTCGTCGGTGATAAGCTTAGCCCATGCTTCTGTTGCGTCTAGCAGCTGGTTAGAAAAGTTGCTGGAGAGTTCCGATAAGCGTTTAACCATTTCGCCATAGCGTGCTTTTTGGCTGTCATCTAAGCCAATACCAGATAATTCAAAGTCAAGTAAGCTTTGTTCGATCAGCATTTTTTGCGCTTGAGTTAACTGGGCAAAATCTGCCGACTCATGGATCGATTTATACGCCTCGTACAAGCCCTGATGCTGACCCACATAAGTGCCATAATCAGACAAAAGCGGTAAACAAGCATCGTGAGCATCGCGTAATTCATCACTACTGATCACCGAGTTCATGTGTGACACCGGCGACCAAACTTTACTTAATTCATCATCGACTTCTTCAAGAGGCTCAATCAGATTATCCCAAGTGTATTGGCTATTTTTTGCTAATAGTACTTCAATGGTCTCACGACATTTGGCAATGCCTTGCTCAACCGCAGGCTGAATGTGTTCAGGTTTGATTTTTGAAAATTCTGGTAATTCTGCGCTACTTAGCAATGGATTGCTCATAAAGATTCCTCGAGATATTTCGCGTGAGTATTTAGCTCGTAAGTATCCCAATTATATTGGGCTAATTTATTCATTTTTCAAGTTTGATGCTGATTAAATCAAGCCTAATCATATTTTTCACCACAAACTTCTCCCAATCAGTGACCACAAACCATCCAAAACCTGCTTGAATTTGCTTATCCCTAGGCCACCTCGACATGCAGGATCCAACATGTCGAGAAGTAACAGAGTTCAAGGTCGTTATACTATTTTCTGTTTTATAACCCACAAACATATTGCTTCTCGCCTTGTCCTTCGGGATCGCTGCAACGCGCATGTTGAAGTGGCTTGGGTATATAGGCATCGAAACACACAGCGCCACTCTCCTAGCTAATTTGCGTTAGCCGTAAAGTGATTCGGCTCCCAAATTAACGAGACACTGCGCTTACAAAACAAATATTGACAGTTAGATCCCAAACGAGACTGATTATCATTTCATTTTTACTTGAATGGGCTACCATTCGCTTTATCGACAAACCTTGCCATTAATTAACATGAACGCAATAAACATGACCTTTACTTTTTGCCTGTTAAACCGCAACCATATTGGGCGCGTCGTTTTACTGCCAATGGCTGCCATGATGTGCTTACTGACATCCACGTCAGCATTCGCAATAGCTCAAGATCAACCGACTGTCGGGCTTGATGTTGCTTGGGACAATCACTACATCACTGAAGGTCGTAACAATTTGGACCAAGGCGGTATTGCATGGGCAGTTGTCAATGTTGAACAAAATGACCTTGCCGTTTATGCCATAGTAGGCCGAGCAGACCAAGTCGATTATGTGGAATGGAACCTAGGGCTAGAATATACCTTGCATCTAGCCAATGATATTGATGCAACAGTCGGCTACCAGCACTTAGCATTTTATGGCGATGAGCCTTGTTCTGATAATGAGTTTTTCGGTGCGTTAACCATTAATGGCTTAACCTGGTTTGTGCCAGCCATCAACTATACCTATGCAACCGAAGCCGGCGGTTATTTTGTTGAACTGAGCATACATAGCCCATGGGAAATTAATCAATACCTCACTTTGACACCGTACATAGTGCAAGGATTTGATTTTCAATACAGCAGCGAGCAACACAAGGGTGCTAACCATTTCCAATTTGGCCTAGAAGCCGAACATCAACTCAATGATTCAATGGCACTGTCGGCACACATTAGCCACAGCATTGCCCAAGAAGACATTAAGCAACAAGCCCAGGTCGACGAGATTCAAGGCAGCTTAAATCAAACCTATGCAGGGGTACATTTCAACCTACGTTTTTAGAATATATGAACTGGCATTTTAGCATTCCAAGACTAGACTAAGGAGGCAACTGGAAATCTCTTTTACTCAAGCAAGGAAGCTTATGTTAACTCGACTTACTTATATCCTATGTAGCTTATTCGCTGTTCTGATGATGCTATTATCTAGGCCATTACTTGCCAGCGAGCTCACCAAACTGATTATCAAAGAGCCCGATAAACGCCCCCCATTAACCAATGACAATGCCAATTCACTCCCGTCGCAATACGCGACCGATCATCAAGGTAATGTGATTATTATCCCCACAGAACAACGCTCAGCATTAGAATATCGAGCCGACGATATTTACCTTAAACCGAGCCACAAGAAATCACCCATCAAAAAAAACAACACGCGCTCATCAATAACGGCCAGTTCTGGGGTAAACAGTACAACAATCGCTAATGATCCAAGTTGTCGCTGGCTCAATAACCGCATAAAACACCTACATAAAAAACAACGTCAAACCCAAAACAGTCAATTTAGTCATTATCAAGATGAAATTGATATTAGGGAAAGCGAATGGACCTGCCTTAAGTGTGCAACCAGCGGCCCTAATAACGTTGACCGTGGTGAATGCCAATATAAACGCTAACAATGCATTGGTTTAACGACTAGATTGCAAACACAATCCCCCCTACAATGGATGCATTAACCGTAGTGGAGATCATCATGGCTCAACATTTTGACTATATCGCGCTTGGCGCAGGCAGTGGCGGCATCGCCTCAGCAAACCGTGCCGGAATGCGTGGCGCAAAAGTACTCATTATTGAAGCAAAACAAGTCGGCGGCACCTGCGTGAATGTGGGTTGTGTTCCCAAAAAAGTCATGTGGTATGGCGCTCATGTCGCAGAAGCGCTGAACCTATACGCCAAAGACTATGGCTTTGATGTCACTATCAATAAATTCGACTGGAGCACTTTAGTTGATAATCGTGAAGCGTACATTAGCCGTATTCATGACGCTTATGGCCGTGGGTTTGCGAGCAATAAAGTGACCTTCTTAAATGGCTATGGCCGCTTTATCAATAACAACACCATTGAAGTCGATGGCGAGCACTACACCGCCGACCATATTGTGGTTGCCACTGGCGGAGCACCCACTATTCCTGATATTCCGGGCGCCGAATACGGTATCGACTCCGACGGTTTCTTCGCCTTACGCGAGCAACCTAAACGGGTTGCCGTTATTGGCGCAGGTTATATTGCCGTTGAAGTTGCTGGTGTATTGCATGCGCTAGGCAGCGAAACGCATTTATTAGTGCGTAAGCATGCCCCATTGCGTAATTTCGATCCGATATTAACTGACGCATTAGTTGAAGCAATGGCAACTGATGGCCCAACGCTGCACACTCACAGCGTACCCAAATCGGTCACCAAAAATACCGATGATAGCCTAACCTTAGCGTTAGAAAATGGTCAAAGCTTAACGGTTGATTGTCTCATTTGGGCTATTGGCCGTTCACCGTCAACAGGCCATATCGGCTTAGAAAATACCGATGTACAGTTAGATGCAAAAGGCTACGTGATTACTGATGAGCAACAAAATACCACCGCCAAAGGTATTTATTGTGTTGGCGACATTATGGCGGGCGGCGTTGAATTAACTCCCGTTGCGATTAAAGCGGGTCGTTTATTGTCAGAGCGTTTATTTGGTAACATGCCAGACGCTAAAATGGATTACAGTTTAATTCCAACCGTGGTATTTAGTCATCCTCCAATCGGTACTATGGGCTTAACGGAACCAGAAGCTGCCGAAAAATATGGCCAAGACAAGATTAAGGTGTACGCCTCAACGTTCACCTCTATGTACTCTGCAGTAACCGCGCATCGCCAAGCCTGTAAAATGAAGCTAGTTTGTGCCGGTGATAATGAAGTGGTTGTGGGTATTCACGGGATCGGCTTTGGTATGGATGAAATACTCCAAGGTTTTGGCGTAGCGATGAAAATGGGCGCCACTAAAGCAGATTTTGATGCCGTGGTTGCGATACATCCAACGGGTGCTGAAGAGTTTGTTACACTGAAATGATGGACTAGAAAAGTCACTACCACATGTTTAAAAATCTAGAAATTCGAGGTTCTGGCGTTTAAAACTTAATGAGGTAAGCACTGAATACTGAATATAAAAACTGTGAGTAGCTTGATAAGCCTTCACGGTTTTTTTATGCCTGCTTATCCGCGAGCCATTGCAAGAACACCTTAATTGACGGCATGCGCTTATGTGAATGGCCCATAAGTTGAGTCATGGCATAGCTATATTGATAATACATTTCAGCATCATTGGGATGTTTTTGTGCATCGTCACTGTTGATCATCGCGCCGCGTAAATAGTCACAAAGCAACTCGCCACGATTGAATCCGCCCACTTCACCAATTTCTGCCAGGGTTTGTGTATTCCATTGTGCATACTGATTAAGCACTCTATCGAAACGCTCGCGGTAATAGTCGCTGGCTTGTATTAATATTGACTCATTAGGGATAACTCTGGCAATTACGAATGATTGCTCTGATAAAATGCGGTACAAACGTTGGCAATGATGAAAAATAAACCGTAAATAGGGGTCACTATATTGCAGCGTGTCTTGTTCGGCTTGGTTTACCCAATGACGATAATCTGCACTGGCTACGGCCACAATCAAATCGGCCTCAGAGGTAAAATGATTATAAATGGTGCCTTTGGAGATCTGGCTAGCTTGGACTAAATGCGAGCGACACAAATCAAAGGTTTTACGGCCTTTTAAACAGCGTTGTGACACTTCGATCAGATAGTTGCCGCGTTCTTCCCAGCTACTCATTTTAGACTCCACCATACTTGGGTTAAATAAACCGTCATCATCTCACACTTACAGTATAGCAAGCTTTATCGATACCCCAGATTGAGTAATACTGATACCACTATGAACTTATCCAATAGCCCATGTTAAAAATAGAATTGCTTGAAAGTTTTATCGCTATTGCTGAATGTGGCAACTTGTCAAAAGCAGCAGATAAAATTTGCCGAACCCAATCAACACTGAGCTTACAAGTTAAGAAACTTGAAGAGAGTGTCGGCCAATCTTTGCTGATAAGGGACAACAAAGGTGTCACCTTGACTGAGTCAGGTGAAACCCTACTTAACTACGCCTATAAAATGATGCTACTTAACTCACAAGCACTTGATGAGTTAAAAGATTGTCAAAATCGCGAAGTGATCCGTCTTGGTGTACCCACAGATTTTATAAAGTGTTATTTAAGCAGTTGCTTATTAGAGTTTATTCGCGAGTTTACCAATATAGAATTAGTTATCGATACCGATGTGAGTGGCAATTTATATAAACGACTTCATCAAGGTGAGTTTGACGTGATCGTTGCCACTCACTGGCAACTGCCCATAAACGGCGAACTGCTATTTACACGTCGCTTTCATTGGGCTGCTGCAGCTAACGGTAACGCCCATAAAAGCAAAACAATTCCAGTTGGCTTATACCCAGAAAACTGCCCAATTCGAGCACAGGTATTTGCTAATCATCAATTGTCTATGCGTCCTATTAAGGTGTTATTGTCGACGCCATCACCACAAGCATTATGCATGGCAGTTGAGAATGACATAGTGATTGCGCCAGTAGCCGAATTTAGAATTAACGATCAAATGCAGATTTTAGATCCTGTTGTGCATGGCTTACCACCATTGCCGGTGTTTAACGAGTCGCTTTACCTCAATCCAGAGACCCAAACAGATGCGACGCTGCAACTCATTAATTTAATAAAAGCCAATGTTGAACACAAAGGCTATCAACTCGACTAGCCCCCATCATCTCGCCACAAATCGTTGTCGTTAACCCCATCTCTTAAGTCGAGTTGGGGTTATCTAGCGATTAAAAATAGTAACCAAAGTTGATATTGATGCGGTGATCCCAGCTGTCACCGATTTCAGGTAAGCCAATATGACCATTATCTTGGGTTGAGGCATACATGTTTTTACCCATAATAAAATCGACCATGGTATAAATTGGGCCTGAAGCCAGCGCAACACCAGTGACATTTTGGTAACTGTTATCATAGTCATCATTGTCAACATCTGGAGTCACTACACCAAAGTCATTATAAAGCTTAACACTGCCCCAGCTGGTGGCGATCGTTTTAGCTATGTTTATGCTATACGCTTGCGCTTTAGAAGCAATTTCGTACTGCCAATCATAAGCTGATACGGCAATCTTGTTACTGTCTAACGCATCTGCAGCATCATACTCATACTGCATCGCCTGCAACTGCAGCGCCCAACCATTGTAACTACTGTCAAGATGCAAGGCGACGGCATATCTGTCACCATTATTGCCAGTATTACTATTATAAATTTGTCCAACCTCGACCGAAGCACCGACCACGGTTTTACCGCCTTCATACTCCATCGCGTAGGTTTGACGTAAGTTTAATTGATTGGTTTCTTCGTTATAATATTCAGTGCCACTTACCTGCCCTGAATATAAATCGGTTGAATAACGTTCGTTGCGACTGGCACCGTATTCAGCATTTTTATAAAACGCAAACTCAGTCCCCCAACCGTCATTTGAATAAACTGTTTTAATACCTGTATCATAATCATCTTCAAAGCCTAAATAATACGGTACGCCGAACCAGAAACTATTTGAAATAAACCCAGGGTTACCAAATGGCACTTGATTTATACCAACTTGAACTTGCACTTCTGGTGAGTAATCATAAAAAACATAACCATACCGTAATGCTTCCCAACCATCATAAAATCGATATTCAGATGATAAACCCCAATCATCTAATTTACCGTTAAATTTAACTGATGCCATTTCAAAGGTCAAATCACCGGCTTTATCTTTAGACGTTTCGCTATATTCTTTATATGAATAATTAGCTCTTAATGTACCTGTTACATTAATTCCATCGTCAACATCTTGTGCAGTAGAGTAAAAAGACACCATGCACAGTGACACTAATGAAGATAATAAAGACAACTTAAATAATTTCATTTTATGTTATTTCCCAATTTTTATATTTTTTAAGATGGTGATTACCATTTTAATTTGGTTAAGTCACACTGAATAACTTCATCACTATGAGCTGGTGTGCCTGGATTTTTAGCTGACTCACAAAGCAGTGTTGTGCCATAGTCATTACGTTTGTCATTAGCATTACTTCTTGCCCAGACAGACACAAGTGCACGTTCTTCTGGTTTGGCTTCACAATTACCGTCCACTTTAAAAGCATGGATGGTATTTTGGTGTAAATACACAAGAGGATCGTGTTCTGCACTACCCGATTTCCACTGGCTTTGAGCATTTAATTGATCAGCATCAAATTGTACGGTTCTAACTTTACTGTCTTCACGGACTGTGGTGACAAGCTTAGAGTCTTCACGCACTGCAAAGGTCGTAAATTCATTCGTACAGGCAGGAAGTCGCATGTTGTAATAAATTTCAGATATTGCATGATTATGGTATGGATATAGAGTGTCTACAGACTGTACTGTCATGCCAACTTCGGCACCAACTTTTTGTTTATTGATCTCATCTATACGTAACAATCCCCAATGACCAAAGATTTCTGCATAGGCATAGCCACCACGGATATTATTGAAATTTTTATCATTGCGTTTGCTTTCTTGTGCATACATAGGGAACCAACCGGCGGCAGCCCATAAGTTAGGCAATGCATTGGCACTGATATCGGTAGGAAAAGCTGAAGGCATTTTGACTTCGTCGCCCATCACCATTTTGGCAAAGTTTTTGGTAAACTCTTTACCAATTTTACGGACATCTTTGTTGGTCACTTTGTTATCAAAAAAGCTGTTAAATGATTCGCGTTTAAGCCATTTCGCAACCGGAGAGTTTTGCTCTAATTCGCCACCAGGACTGTATATCCAATTGACATCTTCGCGGGCGCCAAAACACTTTTTCGCTTTATTTGGATTATTGATAACTTGATAAATATTTTTAACCATTAACTTCATGTCTCTTCGATCCATGATGCACATGTTCTTACCGCCTTCGGTAGAATCATACATCGCTTCATCGGAGTTTAAGCATGGACCATTTTCACTATTGGTTAAGGCTACCGCATAAGACTCTAAATATTGCAGTGTTTCATTCCATAATATATCGACATACTTTTGATCATCTTCATTATACTGTGACTCTTCACCTAAACAGGTAAACTCAGCATTATTAATATCGTTTTGGTCTAAAAAACTAGGTAACTCACTTGCCATAGCAGAACTAGACAACAGCATCATCACTAACAACGTATTATATTTCATAACATCCCTCTTTCATTATTATTAAGCGCGGAAAGATATTACACTTGGAATTAATTCCAAAAATTTACACTCAAGAGGTTTGTAATAAAAAGTATTATTACAAACAGATAATAGATAATAGATAATAGATAACAATATAGAAGCAGTACATTAATTTATAAAAACTAATAACTAAAAATCTAATAACTAAGAAACTAATATCTAAAAATCTAATATCTAATAAGCTAATAACTAGAAATCTAATAAGCCAATTAGTTAATAAGTTAATAAGTTAATAAATAAGAAGAGTCCGAATTCAGATAATAACTGCGACACTCATAGACTAGGTTCGAAGAAGCCAACTGCTGAAAGTGGTAGGCTTTATCTCGCCAAAGAAAAAAAGTATCACTATGAGTTATCAGCAGTTGACTGAGGGTAGAAGATATCAGTCCTTTTAGACCAAGGCATTTCAATTGCCTTGATTGCAAAAACCATCAATTGTCATCGCGCTACTGCCTATCGAGAACTAAAGCGTTGTAATGGCCAGTCGGGTTATTGTCCTGACCATGCTCAAGCCAATGCCTGTGATATGCGACATCATTCAGCCAAATATACGATACCCGAGACAAGGGTAAGCACTGTCCGTTTCCTATTAAAACATGACTGGGGTCCAGAGCCGATTTCACAAGTGTGGTCTGGAATGGACCAAGCCGTCAGTCATGAATGGATTTATCGGTTTGTGGCAAGGAATTAGCATCAAGGTGGCAAGCTATACCGTCATCTACGTCAAGGGTATAAACGCTATCGCAGAGGCAAAAAAGAGAAGGCTCCAGCGATTAAAAATGGCATGTCTATCGAATCTGTCGATACCCGCGACCGTTTCGGTGATTGGGAAATCGATACCGTATTAGGCAAGCATGGCACAGGTTCAATAGTGACGATACTGGAGCGGAAAACCCGTTTTTACTTGATAAAGAAAGTGGCCTCAAAATCTGCTGTGGATGTGACTAAAGCCACGATTGAATTATTCGTGCCGTACAAGCAGTATGTGCACACAATAACAGCCGATAATGGTCGCGAGTTTGCTCATCACCAAGCCATTGCCAAAGCGTTAGCCGCAGAGTTTTATTTCGCTCACCCATACAGCTCTTGGGAGCGTGGCGCCAATGAGAACGCCAATGGCCGGTTAAGACAATATGTAAAAAAAGGGATCGACTTGAGGACCGTAAGCGATGACATCATCTTGTTTGCGCAGAACAGGATTAACCATCGGCCCAAGAAATGTTTGAAGTTTAAGCCGTCAGCGGTTGTTTTTAAACAATTAGCGGCTTAATTTGCCGAGTGTCGCACTTCGGAGTTGAATTCGGGACTAATAAACTAATAAATAAGAAGGGTAATTCTATTAATCATTAAAAATATAAAAGCCACATATTAATTACTTAATATGTGGCTTATTAAACTAATATGAATTTAAATTAGTTTATCCTTTATGCTTGTCAAACTTGAAAGTATGACAGTTGCTGCATAATGGTTCTTTAGGTGTATGTTCACCATGGCACTCTTGGCAAGGTACTTCTTTACCATAGTGAAGATTGTTATGTGGGTTTTGCCACTTGTCTTCTTCACTTCTAGCCGTCTGCTTTGCTAAGTCATCAACATCATGACACTGCAAACAGGATTCATCAGATGGGAACTGCTTTATGCCATTGTCATGACAAGTTTTACAGTCATTACCGATTACGTCTTTGTGGTAGTCACGGATCTCTGCTGACTGTACTGATAAACTGGTTAGCCCAAGTAGTACCAGCCCAAGTATAATATTAAAGTTTTTCATTAATGATTCCTCTTGTTCACGGGTCTAGTTAAACTTTCATAAGACTTCTAGCGGCCGTCATGCCCATCACCATACATTCTGGGATAGAACAACTACCTAAACGGCTAACGCCATGAATACCACCGCAAACTTCACCCGCGGCATAAAGACCCGGAATAGACTTACCAGTAAAGCTATCTGCCACTTCGGCTTTAGTATTTACTTTTACACCACCTTGACAGTAATGTACTTTTGGCCATAAACGCACGACAGTAAAGGGTGCTTCAATATATTTGCCAGCCGCCTTAGTCATGTTTTTACCAAACTGCTTATCTTCGCCAGTTTTAACATAGCCGTTGTATTCAGCAATTTGTGCTTTTAAGCCAGCTAAAGGCACACCAAAGTGTGTTGCTAACTCTTCAACTGAATCAAACTTCCAACCGACATTGTATTTAATCACTTTGTTGGTATTTGGATGCGCTTTAGAATCTTTAAAACTGGTGATCAACAGCGGTGGTACAGGATTGCCTTGTTCATCACGATTTTCTAATTCAGCATCGGCACGTGTTTTACGATCCGCAATTTCATTCATGAAACGCTTACCGGTTGTACGGCTAACCGCCATTGAATGAGGCAAGTTGAAGATTGAATAGTTAGACACATAACCAAAGCCACCTTCATCAGGTGAAGCCCAAGGGCCTGATTGGATATAAGCCAAATGCGTAGGGATAGCACCCAAACGGAACATTTCAAACATGCCCTCGCCTGTTGCACCTGGTGCATTGGTACAACCAACGTCTGCCGTTAAGGTTGGATCTTGCGCCATACGTAAATCTACGTTTTGCGCAAAGCCACCCGTAGCCATAATCACACCACGTTTGGCGCGAATATTAAGGACTTTACCTGGTTGGTCTTCACCAAAGTGGTAATTGGTACGCATCTTAACACCAACAACTTCGCCTTTAGCACCGACGAGGAACCCTTCAAATTTTGAACGGTTGTGGGTATTAACCCCAATGCGTTTACATTCTTTATACAATGGCTGGGTAATACCTGCGCCACAACTCACTGTGGTTTGGTAAGTACGTGCAACCGAATGACCGCCCAATTGTTGTAAGTAAGGATGATATTCAGAACCTGCGTCTAAGGTCATTTGCAACGCTTCAACCGCATGAGATGCAACATGACGTAATAAACCCTCATCAGCAACACCACGGCCAGACAATAGTTGGTCATTGACCATTCTGTCTACCGAATCTTTAACACCTTCTGTCTTTTGCATCGGCGTTTCTGGTGCAGCAAAAAGCCCACCATTAATAGCTGAGTTTCCGCCAAAATATGACATCTTCTCAAACATATGAATATCTTTTGCGCCTTTTCTAGTGGCTTCGATTGCGGCAGCTAAGCCCGCAAATCCAGAACCAATAATGACAATCTCAACTTCTTTGTCCCATTTTACACCATCAGCTTTCTCAGACACTGCCATTGCTGGTGCTACCATCGCTGCACCAGCAGCAATACCTAGACCTGCAATAAACTTACGGCGCCCTAATAGATCTATATTGCTCATAGGTTATCACCCCTTTTTGTAATTGACGGTTTATCATATCCTTGGAATTGATTCCAAAACGGGAACTGTTGTTAATGTTTGGTGAAAAAAACTGCGGATGTGAACTAATCAATTGTAGGTAGGGCTTTTAGTAACATTTGTAACGGCACATAGATTTTGGACTGCAATCCAAACTGTGAAATCATCTTACTATCGGATTTTTAACATATTAACCTATAACATTATCGATTGAGGATAACCTTAACCTAAGTAACACTTTAGGACTATGTCGAGTGCTTATTCTATTGGCTTCAGAGAGGCGCTATCAACATATTGAGTCAAAACATGACGGTTTATCAAACGGTTTCCGCTTTATTAAAAGCCATCACCACAGCCTATCACGTAAGTCAAAATGGGCTTACACGGTATGCTACTGTTTAAGATTAGCCATCGTCGCCAGCGGATCCAATCAATCACCGCGGACTTTGCGTTACGGTGCTGTTTGCTCATTTAGGCCATTAAGATATAAATAACCTCATTCCAGCATAATAAACGTTTATCAAATAGGACAAGTATTCTGCTTTGGGTCAATTTATCCCATCCCCAAAACCGAGTTGAGATTAAATAAATAACGCCTTTTTCGCCGCATCAACTTGTGCTGATGCGGCTTTAAAAAGACTATTTAACCCTGATCTCCCTCGCATAAATTACGCCCAGCGGCATAACAACTTGGCTGACGAGGACATACTGCGCCACGCGAGCAAATTAACTGCGCATCTTTTTTTATCCCGCGCTCAATCCAGTTAATATTGAGGATTTTAGCCACACTGTTGAGATCTTTTTGGATGTGTTTGGGGATAATGATTGAACCACCGCCCGCGGCACAAGCTTGTTTAAGATCGTAAGCAATCGACTGCGCATCTTTTCCTTGCGCCTCAATGGCTGGGTTTAAATCTATTCCAGCACATAGAACATGCGGATTACCCGCAGAGTCGTCGACCTTAATCGATTCACAGCAATAAATCCGCGGTTCATTACCGACATTTAAAATCGATATTTGCGCAGAGGTGCCCTCTACCGGTTCGTTGATCATTCTAAACACAGCCCAATGCTGGCAAGGGTCTTCAACCAAGCGCATGTTACCCCAAGGCAGAGGGATACCATTACCGCGGTAAACCGCTTTTAACTTACCCGGCGCATAGGCATCAAAATAATGCCAATGTGGATAAGGTGACACCACCGTCATACGACGCATGGCGACAGAAGCGGATACCTGCAATTGTTTATGTACGCTAATCTCATAGCCATGACGGTCGAGTAACTGCCGATATGGCACTTTAGGACACAATAAGGCGCCGGCAAAAAAGCTTGATTCAAAATCGCGCCACGCATGCAAAATATCTTGTGCATTCAGAGTATTAGATTGTGGTATAAGCGCATCATCAAAGTCATCACGGCGACCCGACATCATCACACTCTTTAAGCCATCTTTATTGTGTAACACACAATGACCTATGTGCACCGCCAAATCATACTTCAACCTACTGGGTCTATTTTTCAGAATATTACTGATATAAATGGTACCGGGCGGTTCAAAAAATGACGTCACCAACTGCTTAGAACTTATGCCCATTTCGTTGATGACTTCTTTAGGAACACGGTCAATCCATTTAATTTTTAAGCCCATGCCTTTAGCAATATCAATAATATCTTCGGTGGCCAGCGGCATACGCTTTAAGCCGACTTCTTCGGCGGCGCGCTCTAAATCAGGGAAATGATTTTGATGATGTTCTTGGTGGGCGCGAATAAGCAAATGGGCAAATTGACGGCCACTGGTGCCGGTTTGCGACAACATTTCAGGGATAGCAATTTGTAAGATGTCATTAGAAAACAAAAAGCTTGGCTCAAGTGGCATACCACTGACTCCGCCTTTACTACCCTTTTCGGGGGTAATCGCTTCATCTTCTGGTACGTCATCAAGAAACCAGCCCACATCTTTCTGGAAAACAACCGCTATTACCGCCAGCATATCCGCGCTTGGTACCCGCTTCCCGCGCTCGATCATTGACAAATATGACACTGATGGCGAATTACTTGAGTCAACACGCACACAACGAGCAGACAAGTCTTCCATGGTTAAGTTGTTGCGCTTACGCAAGTTTCTTATCTTGGTGCCCAAAAAATGGGTCTTTCGCATTAAGCTTTTATCATTTCTCATTTTGTATAATTCACACTGTAAAATTTTTATTGTGAAATTGTTTGTAAAAATAGCATAGACTAAAAATCAAGCTGCTAACAGAGCTTAATGATAAACAATAATTAGAAAGGTTTTCTGACCTACAACAATACGAAGAGGAATAAGGCGATGAATATGTCTACTCAAGCAAGCAATACAGCCACCCAAAACCTTAACCGCTTCATTGGTGAGCAATTTGTGGCAACGACCAATCAACAGGATCGCAGCACAAACGCAAAAGACTTTTTGGATACACATTGTCCATTAGCCAATGGCTCACACCAAGACGTCAGCAGCTATGTTGTTTATTACAATCACTTATTGGCGTTTTTAAAAGATGGTTCACAGTGTGGTTTACAAAATCCATGTCAATTTGTTGCCTTGACGGGCCACAAAAGTGACCCCACCTCTGTGGTATTAAAAAATAACGATACCCATGTTGAGATTTGTTTCGACCGCCAAGGAAAAATGGGCACCACAGACCAAGCCAATATCGAAGATATTCAGGTTGCCATTCCAATTAAGAATTTGCCAACGCCATACAAGCAATGGATTAGCTTAATCCACACAGGCTGTCAGCCTACTGAAGGTAGTTGTAAGGTATTTACTGCTAAAGATGGTAGCGACTACGCACTACATCAGCGTTAATGGCTCTGCAGTGCTTAAACACTACTGTAGTTAAACTACCACAGTACTTAATGATGCTGCAGTCGTTAACGACAAAGGCCAACTGAGAAATCAGTTGGCCTTGTTCTTGTGTACCTGGTTGGACCCAATAAATTAACACCACAAAAAGCATGATGCCTGTGACACTTTATTCACAGGTTATAAAACGTTAACACGATCCACACTGTCAATCTGCGTGATATTAAAAAACCGTTCATCTTGGGTGTTCGTGGCCAACAACTCATTATGCAAACGGCTCTCGGTTACAGGATAATCTAATTACTCGCGCGGATTAATGGCAATAATACTGGCTGTACAGAGCTAAAAACCTTGAGCTTGACGATATTTCTCAAAAACAGTTGCCGCCAAATAATGAGCACATTAAGCCGTTCATGACTCATCTGAGGTGACGTTGTGAGATTGGGATATATCGATCATCATCTGGCTGGCGATTGAAAAAATACAGTAACCTAAAAAATAATAGAAACCGATTTCAAACTGGGACTGAGTCTTGAGCGTGTCACCCATGCCGGCTGACGCATTACCTGCCATGTAAGCCACAATAATGGCTACGACAAAAACATCGGCCATAGACCACTTGCCGATAACACTTATCATTGTTCGAAGCCGTTGTTTTATTGAAGGTGCCACTGGCAGCAGTAAAATTAGCATGGTGATTAACTTAATGGTAGGGATCACAATACTGAATAACCCGACTAATATGGCAACGACAAAGTTATGTGATTGATATAGTGCCGTAATGATATCGATGATACTGCGGCTATTACGAAAGACCTCTACCTCACCTTGAAGCGTATCCAACCCAAACAGACTCGCAGCGACATCTAAGATCCCGCGGGTATTAGCACGAGAATCTTCTGTTAGATCTTGGGTTAACATATCTTTGCCCGTATCGACTAACTGTGATTTTTCAATAGTGCCCGTCATCGTTAGCATGGGCTCTGTCACCCCCGGGATCAGCAGGATTAACGATATGAGTACTAAACTGATGGATAGATACACTTTCATGGATACCTCGAGTGATAATTTTTGATAGCGATGAGCCAGCATAGTGAAACAAATTGTCGTGTTTTGCCGTGAAGATGATAACGTGTTTGCGATCCTTGTAGCTTATGATGCCATATTGGTCATGTTATTAACCATTACGCGACACTCTTAATAATGAGACAAATACATGCAAAGGATCCAATTTACGACATGTTTGCTCATTTTCTGACGCTAAACAATTTGAACTAAAATTGTATGTTGGTGCTACCGAGGATGCTATCGTCTTTAATAAAGCGGGATTAGTTGCCATCGGCTGTAATATCCATGACGATATGCAGGCATTTATTTACGTCTCAAAAAGTGCTTATTTCTCGGTAAGTAATGAAGCGGGTCAAATGCAGTTAACTGATTTACCTACCGGTGAATATCAAGTCAATATCTGGCATCCTTGGCAAGTTAACATTCAGCAACCGACTTCACTCACCCTTAATGATGGTGACCATAAATTAACAATTCGCATCAATATTGACCACCAAGATAAACCATCGTCGCCACCTAGCGGCTTTGTTACTGACCATTATCCAAGCGATACCACGGGACAACATGCCAACTAGTTTTCGCAACCGACTAATTATTGCCTTCCTGTTTATTTTAACCCTAACGCAGTTAACCACTGCAGTGTTTGTGTTAAGTGCAACTCAACGTGATTATCGTCAGCAACAAACTCAAAATCTTAAGATTGGATCAAATGTTTTTGTTGATATGCTGTCTAACCGGAGCGAGCAGCTTAACCAAAGTTTGTCACTGCTCAGTGCTGATTTTGATTTTAAACGCGCGGTAGCCACTGGTGAGCAAGACACAATATCTTCCGTTTTATCTAACCATGGCAGACGCATTAATGCCGACGCAGCTATTTTGCTATCGCCGCAGGGAAAATTACTGTCATCAAGCTTGCAAGGTCTGACTAAATTTAATGTCGATGAGCTATTTGCATTAACCAAAAACCGCTCAACGACTTTCGACATTGTTAATTATGACCACAGCAGCTACCAATTTGTATTGCAGCCAGTCAAAGCGCCGACATTAATCGCTTGGGTTGGCATGGGTTTTTCGATGGATAAAAACCTCGCTGACCAAGCCAAAGCCATTACTGGAATTGATAGCAGTTTTATCAACCAGTCAGCCGGCAGAATTAACATCGTCTCGACCCTACCTGAAGCTCAGCAACAAGATGTTTTAACGCGTATTAGCCAGCTTGCAAAAACGGTTGATGAGGTCAGTGATGACATATTATCAGGCTACCTATCCACCACCATTGCGTTAGATAACAATAGCGGTCATCAATTAGCGCTGTTACATCTGTCAAATGCTAAGTGGCAGCAAAATTACGATGCCCTGCGTAATAACATGCTAATCGTGTTTGCGATAACCTGTTTATTGGCGTTTATGATTGCAGCTTGGTTTGCTGGAGGGTTAACTAAACCTATTTATGCGTTAGTTAATTTTGCCAGAAAAGTCGGTCAAGGCGAGGATCCCCGGCCCATTGAAGTTGCCCCGGCTGAATTACAAGTGTTAGCCAACACCTTATCGATAATGCGTAAAAATATTGAGTCGCGCGAAAACGATTTAGTTTATCAATCACAGCACGATAATCTCACCGGTTTATATAATCGCGTGGCCGCTAAACAACAACTCAGCCTACTGCTCAGTAAAATGCATGGCAGTTTAGTCATGATAGACATTAAAAACTTTCGTCACTTAAACAACATCATTGGGTTCGCTAATGCCGACGATCTGCTGGTGTTGTTTGCCAGTCGCTTAGAAAGCTTATCCCCTAACGCTCAGTTAATATCGCGCTTAGATGGCGACTCTTTTTTGTTGCTATTCCAACCGAGTATTCCTCTTGAAAAGCTTGATAACTATTTACGTCAATTAACCAACCCGTTTGCGATTCAGGGGTCAAAAATAAGTGTCAATGTGCGGGTAGGGATTGTTGATTTATCCAGTGACTATGACAGTAATGATATTGATACTTTAATTCGCCATGCCGAAATTGCATTAAACCAAGCTCGAGTTGAATCACTAGGCATTGCAACATATCAACAAGGTGAGGATGAACGCTATCTGCGTGAGTTAATGATCATCCGTGATTTACCGATTGCATTAACCCAAGGACAACTGCATTTGGTTTTTCAACCTAAAGTGGATATTCAGACCAATCATTGCCATAGTGCGGAAACCCTGATCCGCTGGCATCACCCTGAATTGGGATTTATCCCGCCTGATGAGTTCATTCGCTTAGCCGAAAATTCAGGTAATATCTCGATGATCAGCGACTGGGTGCTAACGACCACCATTAAACAGCTAGCCCTATGGCAGCAACAAGGTATTTCACTCACGGTGGCGATTAATTTATCAGCCCACGATCTCACTAATCCTCAGCTACCACTGGACATTGAACAGTTACTTATAAGCAATAACTTACCCATTACCGCCCTGTCGATAGAGATAACTGAAGGCGCTGTGATGAAAGATGCACAAACGGTGATTGCCGTTCTACAGCAATTTAGAAATATCGGTTTGGCGATTGCCATCGACGACTTTGGCACTGGACACTCTTCATTAGCCTACTTAAAGTTACTCCCCGTTAATGAAGTAAAAATCGATCGCAGTTTTATCAAAGATATTCATACTGATGCAACGGACTTAATGATTGTCGACACCAGCATTAGACTGATTAAGGGACTTAATTTATCCGTCGTAGCTGAAGGCGTTGAATCTGTAGAAGGGATCAATATTCTGCGCGAACTTAATTGCGATATAATTCAAGGTTATGTGTATTCTAAGCCGCTAAAAGCAGATGATTTTATTGTGTGGTTCCAACAGTTTAATCAATCCAATATTCACCATCCCAGTAAGGATACGCTGCGCTAATGTACCAATTAATATGCATTGTGTTATCGGTGCTATTAAGCCTCATAGCCACTTCTGCTTAAGCTGACACGAGCAAAATAATCGCTACTGGCGGCGCGACAACCATTGAAGGTAGTGCTGGGGTGAATAGTTCCTTGGGCAGTCATTAATGGCTATGCAAGCTCGGAAGAATTTTAATTGAAGCACTCAAACAACAGCATATCCCTTTAGCCACACGTCATGGGTTACTTGCTAAGTTAGCACCAATGTATCAACAGATTATCGATCATTAATCGTGTCTAACACCGTTTGATATAACATAGTTGGAGTATGCTGACTTTTACCTATTTACCCCATCCCTTAAACTGAGTGAGGCTTATATTGATTAGTAAAATGGGCTAGGATCAACATCGAGCATACTTGGCGATACACCTCGCTCAATATGTAATTCCGATTTAAATAGGTCAACCATGGTCACGTCGGTATAGCGCTTATACTTAATTGAATAAAAACACTTCACGATAGGATGCAACGCATCACGTCCCTTTGAGTCCCATACAATTCCAATACGGTGATCCGATAACTGAACTAATGAACCAACAGGATAAATACCCACGCAACGAATAAACTCATATACGAGCTTTTGATCAAGATGAAATGGCGTCAGGCTGATCATAATTTTAAATGCCGCCGCTGGGCTCATGGCCTCTTTGTAACAGCGAGTCGCAGTTAACGCATCAAAAATATCAACAATACAACTCATGCGTCCATGTTGAGGAAGTTGCTCGTCCTTAAGACCATTAGGATAGCCACGACCATCGAGTTTTTCATGGTGCATTAAGCACACATCTTTGCTGACCTGTGATAGTCCTTTTGTTTCATTCATGATTTCAATTGCATAGAATTGATGCAATTTAATGTGCTCAAATTCTTCCGGGGTTAACTTACCAGGCTTGTGCAATATTTCGTTATCGACTTTAATTTTGCCAATATCATGTAAAATACCGCCCACCGCCATTTGCTTGAGCAGTTCACGATCAAGGTTAAGGTGTTTGCCGAAGGTCACCAGTAAAAAGGCCACATTAATAGAATGTTCAAATAAGTAAGCATCTTTGGTGCGCAAAGCAGAAATACATTTAAAGGCATCTGCATCCCCCATAACCGACTCAATCATTTTATCGGCGACAGCTTCAAATTCACCCACTTCGATGGCTTTACCACCGAAGGTTTCAGACATCACCTTTTTAATTAATCCTTTTGCTTCAGCAAGTAGCTTTTTAGCCTGCGCTTGCTGACCATCTCGAGTTGCCGTCGCTTTACGCATCAATGGACGAATAGCTGAACTCGATCGATTGGATTTTTTTAACCCGCAGGTATCAGATGATCGCTCAATATCCACCCACACAAACGCAATACTATTTTTTTTCAGTTTTAAAATTGCATCACGATGTTTGATTTGTCCGGGGTTACTAATAGCTACTTTTCTATACTGATGATCTATCGCCGAAACAAACATGCCTAAAGCAAGTTTATCGATAGGGATTTTGATGACATTGCTTGATTCAACAGAATCATTCATTGTGCAAATTACTCCGGGAGGGAAAACTAAAAAGACGGCATCTTGATCACCTGACTACTGTTAGTATTTTGAACTATTTTACTGCATTCGCCTATTCATTTTGTGCCACTATTATCATTTCGTCACATAATTTATTATCAAACCTTTACACATCACTCAATGAATAGATGATTGTTTTATAGACATAATAATAAAAAGGGCACTTATGTCAGCGAGGATATATCTAAAGAGATAAGCGCTACATAAAGTAAAGCCAGAGTATCTTATCAACGGAATAAGCCACTAATATGTCATTATCGGCGGTTATTGATATTATATTAGCAATTAAGATCACACGATTTAACCTTGCTAATTGACACTATTTCATCACTTTATTACCGTATAGTCTGTTGCTGTTATACGTGAGGTATTTCTTTTTGGGCCACTTCTTTTCATCACAATTCAGTGAACTGATCACTAAGCTGAAACAGCTTAGTAAAGTGCCTGCTCGCGAATCCATAATTCAACTTTCGGTAGAAGCCCCTGCATTGCCTTTATTGTCTTGGTTAGCAGCACAAAACCAATACCCCAAAATATATTGGCATGGCAGAGATAGAGACGAAGATATCGCCGCTATTGGATCATGTAAAAGTTTCTTTTTTAAAGACCAAGTTGACGATAATGACCTGGCAAAAATTTATCAACAACAGCGTAATAAAACCAGCCAACAAGACATTCGTTATTATGGCGGCCTGGCTTTTGACCGCACAGTAGAATGCTGGCCAGAATTTGGTCGCGCACACTTTATTTTACCGCGTATTGAGTTGCGCCGAAATAGTCGTACTCTCAAGATCCTCGTTAACCTAAACTTTGATGGCGTTGATCCCGACCAAGAAATTCAAGCGGCTATCGATGCCATTGAACGAGTACAAAAACCACAGCCTTTATCTCCACCCAATAAAATGAGCTTAATGGGTCGCAGTGATTTACCCAATTTTGAACGCTGGAAAGAGTTAGTAGAGCAAGTCACTCAGGCTAATTTTAATCGCTCAACGCCTAAAGTGGTACTCTCTCGTCATACCCAAATTGATGTGAACGACGATATCGATCCTTGGACAGTACTGGCTTGCTGGCAAGGTCGCAATCCCAACAGTTTTCAATTTGGATTCCAATTTAGCCCTGAGCGCGCGTTTATTTCCTGTTCACCAGAACGCTTGTATTTACGTCGCCAACAAGAATTGTTTACCGAAGCGCTTGCGGGTACCACAGTACGGGGACTCAATCCTGAAGAAGATAATTCTCTGGCACAAGCATTATTAGATGACTCTAAAAACAGTCATGAAAATCAGCTTGTTAGAAAGCACATCGTTGATGCGCTCACCCCATTAAGTCAGTATATAGGTGCCGACGAGAAGCCTAAAATTTTTAAACTGGATCATATTCAACATTTACATCGCTCGATCAGGGCACAGCTAAGGCCTGGGGTAAACGATTTTGAATTACTGCGCGCGTTACATCCCACTCCTGCTGTCGGCGGCTTACCACGCAATGCCGCATTGAACTTTATTCGTCAAAGAGAAGGTTATGCTAGAGGCTGGTATGCTGGGGCTTGTGGCTATTTAAATCACCATGAATCAGAATTTTCAGTTGCGATTAGAAGTGCACTCATCGAGCCTAGAAGGATCAATTTATTTGCCGGAGCAGGCATAGTCGCCGGCTCAGATCCTGAGGCGGAATGGCAAGAACTGGAAAATAAATTAGCCACTGTACTGTCTATTTTGATCGACTTTTAATATCCCTCAGCTTACTGATGCTTATCTCATTAACCGCAACTTGGGTTTATAGATGAGATAAGTAAGCTAACATTAAAATATGTCACCTCTTTAAGTCACATTTGACATGTGTTTTGCTAATAAGGCGCCTTCACCAGTTAATAGCGGTGTTAATAGCAGTGTTAATAGCGGTATTAATAGCTGCGTCATTAGCCGGTCTGTTGCAAGTCAATTCCACATCGTTAGCAGAACAAAGAGCTTGTTGGTAAGCGCTTATGATCTCGAGTTGAGGTGACTTAACCTCGACGATATCTTTCGCTTGTGCAAAGCCCATGCTATTATCCTGCCCCCGTGGCTGCTAACACTTATGTATTGCCTTGAAAAGGGTGGACTAACAGGTGAATTTAACGCCAGCACTGCCAATAAACTAAAATAATAATATTCTCTATAACAGACATTAGCTTATCTGTTTAACGGTGGCTAAATAGCCTCGTTAGCACAGGCCAAGACTGTTAACCAAATTAATAGCGGGTTCCCTCACCCCGCGCTAACCCAATTAAAAAGGCCACAATATGTTGACGTTAACCCAGGCGAAATATCGCCGAGCACTGATGTTATTAGTCAGTTTTCACATCTTAATTATTTGCGCAAGTAACTACCTCGTTCAACTGCCATTTCAGCTATTTAGCTACCACACCACTTGGGGTGCGTTTAGCTTTCCATTTGTATACTTAGCAACCGACTTAACCGTTAGAATTTTTGGTCAGCGAGCCGCAAGAGGCATTATCGTCAAAGCCATGATACCGGCACTCGTGGTGTCGTATTTAGTGGGAGTATTGTTTCATCAAGGCCAATTACAATCATTTTCGGCTTTAGCAGAATGGAATAATTTCGTGTTTCGTATCGCTTTTGCCAGCTTTGTGGCTTACTTAATTGGCCAGTTAATGGACATCACAGTATTTGCTAAATTACGTCAAGCCAAAGCGTGGTGGGTCGCACCAGCGGCATCGACGCTAATCGGTAATTTAGTGGATACCTTAGTGTTCTTTAGCATAGCGTTTTATGCCTCGAATGATCCCTTTATGGCAACTCATTGGCCAGAAATTGCCACTGTCGACTACGTCTTTAAGCTTATAGTGAGCCTAGGTTTGTTTTTACCGGCATATGGCGTGTTATTAAAAGTACTGCAAGACAAGATTTTACTTAATGCAGCCACCAATAATGACAATGTTGTTATCCAAGTATCCAAATAATCATCATGACTCTTTAATGATGGCGAGATGAGTACAAGCAACTGTCGGCTTCAATAGCTGGGCCGGCGGTGTGCTTTACTCATTCAACGTTTACCACACTTGCGACAGATGCAATGACGCCGATTGTTATCTGGACTCCCCGTCAAAGAATACCTTAGGTTATCTGAAGCCGATTGACACTCATATTCGCCCTACACCTCAGGAATGAGCTAGTGCTAGTTAGGTTAATGATAAGAGTAAACCACAAAAGTCCACATTCTCTTTGAAGCGAGAACAACCTTTAAGGCCATAATAACCGCGTGAAAGACTCTCATTCTATAGCGCACATCTAAATATCTACCAATATGAAAGTGATATATAAAATAATTACCCTAATAATCATAGGCTAAAGAGAACTTTTTCGTTTATTGAATATAAAGAGTAGATTAATCATGATAAGCACTTGCAAATACAAATGAGAATGATTACTATTAATGCGCGTTCCAAAACTCGGTTAATCATTAAAGACTTCATCACCTTTAATTGGTTTTCAGAGTTCGCAAGCACGACATTGCTCACACACTCTTTGTGGCCGGGTTAATCACCCGGCTTTTTTTTGGCTGATTTTAGGTTAGCTATTGAATCCATCACCAAAATGCAAGCCTTCATATGGCCCAAGCTGTTGATAATCTTTAGCATTATGATAAAGCCCAATGGTAAATATAGTCCCTTTTCCTACCGTCGAATTGACTTCGATCGTACCACCAAGCCGTTTAATAATGCCATAACTCAGAGAAAGACCTAAACCGGTACCATCTTTACGCGTGGTATAAAATGGATCAAAGATACGACTCAAATCTTCTTTAGTAATACCTATCCCTTCATCTTCCACTTCAATTTTTACGCCTATAGGTTTGCCCTCTTCCAACCAGTCGTATGTTCGTAGCCAAATCCGGCCTTTATTTTCAATAGCATGAGCAGCATTAACCATTAAGTTAATGAGAACTTGTAATAGTTGAGGTCGATTGACTTCAACCGATCCCGTCGCGGTGAATTCCTTGATAAGCGTCACTTCTTGTTGCTCAATAGAATGGCGTGCTAATAACAGCATTTCTTCAACTATTTGCGTCACCGGTTGTAACGTAATAGGTGCATTGAACTCACCAGGACGACTGTATTGCAACAGGCTTCGGATAATCGTAGTGATCCGACCCACTTGTTGGATCACCAACTCGATTTCTTCTTCTACCACAGTCGCATTGTCACCAAGCTCAGCTTTTAATAACTCCATGTTGCCCAAGATAACCGCAGTAGGATTGTTGATTTCGTGGGCAATACCGGCAATCAGTTCTCCTAATGCGGTGAGTTTTTCGTTAGTGACGAGTTGTTGTCTGGTCGCATGCAATAATGCGACATTACGTTCAAGTTCCTCGGTTTTATCTTGCAAACTGCGGGTACGCTGTTCCACTTTAATCTCAAGTTGCTCTGCAGCAGCTTGAATTTGGGCATTACGCCGCTGCAACTGATCAAGCATGCTGTCAAATTGCTCCGCTAAATGAGCCAGCTCATTCTCGCCATTTATGTCTAATTTACCAATTCTGACATTTCGCCCTGACTGAACGGCAGTAACAACTTGATGAATATGTTCAATCGGTTGCAATAAGCTATTCGCGCCTCGGTACACTAAAAAACCTGAGATCAATAACACCAGAACTAAAATGGTACCTAATTCAATAATATTGAGTAAATAATTATGTAAAAATGGCGATTCAGAAAATCCAGCATAAACCATCCCAATCCTTTGGCCGCGAACATCTCGTAAAGGTAGGTAACCCGAGATATACCAATCATTAAATACAAAGGCTCGATTTATCCACGTTTGCCCTTCAATCAATACTTGTTGATATACCTCATCAGAAACGAGTGTTCCTAGCGCTCTATTGGGTTTTTGATTTTCTTTCGGAAACAGCTCCATTGGCACATTGGTGCTAATGCGAATATTATCTAAAAAAAGGGTTACGGTACCAATTGAGCGTTCGGGTAAGGTCCCTTTGGCGTAGACTAAATCACGGATATGATCGACGATAATAGTATTATGATTAAACAGCATACCGCCGTCCAAATACCAAAATACATTTCCAGACTGGTCAGCTATGGGTAATAAGGTTCGGCTTAATAAGCCGCGTGTTTCAATACTTTTTTTAGGTTGCTTGGCATGCGAGGTCGGGATCAGCGTAATTTGAGCCTGCGTTGCTAAACTTGAATTAATTCTTTGGAGACGTTTGGCAGGCAAGACCATCAAACCCGACAACACCTTCTGTTCGGTTTGGTGTAACATCAAACGTAAGTCTGGGTCGGCGGCGGCATCTGCAACACTAATTAAGCGTAAGAAATCTAATCCTAATGTTTGCTGTTGCTGTGCTAATAGCATATTTAATGCACTAATTGCATTGGGATTAGGTTGTTGCTCACTGTGTTTTAGTAACCTAAATGCATGTTGAAAATCCCATGATTCACTTATCGAATCTAATTGTTCTTGTTGCCTTTCCTGCATTTGCATTAAGGTACTATTGGCCACAACCAAGTCAGCGTTCACTTTCATGAACAATTGCTTGCCTGTATATATTACATTCCAATAAATCGTAATAAACACCAAACTAACCAAGGTTAATAAAATAGGCAGTGATGTCAAAAACAAGATCCGATAACGTACTTTAGCTTGCATTTGCTGCCAACTAAGACCGAAAACTCGTGTAAAAATACCAGTAGAATGCACCACGTTTATTCTTCCTCAAGACCTTCGTTTTCGTGACTAAACCAATCTTTAAATTTTCGATCTAAGGTTTTTCGAGACACACCTAAATCCCGCGCCGCGGCAGACTTATTACCATTATGGCTATCAACCACTTTGGTGACATGTTGTTTTTCAACTTCTTTTAACGGCCAATTTAGCGGGTAACCCATAGCATCATTAACCACAACGGACACAGGTTTTTTCCAATATTCAGCAGGTGGTTTTCCTAATAAAATACAACGCTCAATCATATTACGCAGTTCACGAATGTTACCAGGCCAATCATGTTGCTGGAGTACTTGTAGATCTTCATGGCTCCATATGACATCTTTAATCCCTAATTCTTGTGATAATTGTAGGGTAAAAAAGTGAGTAAGCTCAACGACATCTTCTGGCCTTGATCGCAAAGAAGGAATAACCATATTTAATACATTCAAGCGATAAAATAGATCACGTCTGAAACGGCCAGCTTCAACTTCATCGATCAATAAGCGGTTAGTGGCGGCAATGACGCGTACATTAATATCGATTTCTTTTTCACTTCCCACAGGACGGATGGCTCGCTGTTCAAGCACCCTCAGTAAGGCAGTTTGCATATTCATCGGCATTTCGCCTATTTCATCCAAGAATATCGTGCCACCTGAGGCATAGCTAAATAACCCTTCACGATTGCCTTTGGCCCCGGTAAACGCTCCCGCAGTATGACCGAACAGTTCACTGGCCAATAATTCAGGGGCTATTGCACCACAGTTTACCGGGACAAATGCACCACTTCGGCCACTAAGTTGATGCAATTGTCTGGCCACCAGCTCTTTGCCTGTGCCAGATTCGCCTTCAATTAATACTACGGCGTTAGTCGGAGCAATACGTTCAATAACTTCTTTGACATCGCGAATGGCTTCACTGTTGCCAATAATGGTGGATGATTGTCCGTGCGACAATTCGCGCCTTAACATAAAATTTTCGCGCTTAAGCAAGCGTTTTTCTATACAACGATCGACGGCGGTTATCATTTGCTCTAAGTGAAAAGGCTTCATAATAAAGTCAGATGCACCAGCACGTAATGCTTTGATTGCCACATCCATATCGGCGTAACCGGTCATAAAAATAATATCTGATTGGCGCTCGGGATCATTGAGAGCTTCATGCCATTCAATACCAGAGCGATCGGGCAATCGAATATCAACAATCAGTAAATCGAAATGGCCGTGACTGCGTAGCTCTTCTGCTTGGGCTATTGTGGAGGCGGTTTCAACCAGCGCAAACTTCTTTGACAAGGCTTTCATCAAAAAACTACGCATACCAGGCTCATCATCAACGATAAGTACTGACATTGTGGTCTTGCTTACTGGGGACATATGCTCATCGGGACTCATAAATGGACTCTTATTTGGACATTTTGACGCGCTTTGCCAATACTGTAGCACTGAATGCAAATGACTTGGTCACTATGAACCATAGAAAAGTGATCATGGGACAATTTGTCTATCATAAATAATTAAAGCTTGGGAGCAAGTTCACAGTTTCAGTTTTATGCGTGAACTCTATTTGCATTAACACTGCTTGGCATCTAACTTGCTTATTGCATTGGTAATTAAGCAAAATGGCTTAATATTTTGTACATTGATTCACGATGGACATCACGACTATTAATATATCAAGGAGCGGCAATGTTAAAACTCAAAGCAAGCGCTAGTATTCTGTTAGCGGCATCAGTACTCAGCGGAGCAATGTTCAGTCCTACGGCACTCGCAAATGACGTGATCAAATTAGCGACCACGACCAGTACTGAAAACTCAGGATTACTCGGCGCCTTGTTACCTAAATTTGAAGCTGAATCGGGCTACAGTGTGCAGGTGATTGCAACGGGTACGGGTAAAGCGTTGAAGCTGGCAACTCAGGGAGATGTTGATGTAGTGATGACTCATGCCCCTGCGGCCGAAGCAAAATTTGTCGCTGACGGTTACGGTATTGAGCCTCGCGGGATCATGGAAAATGATTTCGTTGTATTAGGACCGCTAGATGATCCTGCTGCAATAAAGTCGAGCAAAAACGTGACTGAAGCATTCAGCAAAATCGCTCATAAGCCAAGTACATTTGTATCCCGTGGTGATAACTCTGGCACTAACATGAAAGAATTAATCATTTGGAAAAATGCGGGCGTTAAACCTGAATTTAACGGCTATACTTCTGTTGGCCAAGGTATGGGTAAAACCTTATTAATGGCCAATGAATTACAAGCTTATACGTTAGCAGATCGCGGTACGTATATTGCTTATAAAGCTAAACTCGATCTTAATATTAGCTTTGAAGGCGGCGCAGAATTGGCTAACCCTTACCAAATCATGTTGATCAATCCAGCAAAATACCCAGATTTAAATCATAAAGGTGCAAGAGCATTAAGCGATTGGTTTATCAGTCCTGCTACGCAAACATTGATTAATAATTATAAAGTCCAAGGAGAGCAATTGTTTAAGGCAACTTATAAAAAATGAGTGACGGCTGGTTAGTCCTATTGCAGCAAGCATTTAGCTTGCTGCTCTCTTTTGACCCTCATGTGTGGGCAATTATTAACATCTCATTTTCGGTGTCTTTTGCCGCATTGTTGATCACCATTATTCCGTCGATGATGCTAGGCTTTATCCTTGCATTTAGCCATTTTAGAGGCCGTTGGATCGTGACAAACCTGGTGCAAACATTGCAGTCGATTCCTACTGTGGTCATCGGTTTGCTCGTGTATTTATTGTTGACTCGTAATGGTGTTTTGGGTGATTTAAAGTGGCTATTTACTCAAAAAGGGATGATTTTAGGCCAAATGCTCATTTGTGCTCCGGTATTAATCGCATTGTCCCAGGCCGCTTTTGCAAGTGTGGATCGTAGAGCTTGGGAAACCTCTCGCACATTAGGTGCTTCATGGTTACGTGCGATTTGGACCTTGTGTCGAGAACTGCGAGGACCGCTATTGTTAGCCATTATTGCTGCGTTTAGCCGCATTTTGACCGAAGTGGGTTGCTCGATGATGGTGGGTGGCAATATTATGAATGTTACTCGTAATATTCCCACCGCAATTGCGCTTGAAACAAGCAAAGGTGATTTTGCCCAAGCTATCGCGCTAGGATTGGTGTTATTAATATTAGCCTTAGTGCTAAACTTCATTTTAGGTTCATTGCGAGGCAAGGCCCTCCCAAGGAGTCACTAAGATGACATTATCTCATCATTCAGACACACCATTGGTCAGTATTCATGCGACAAATCTACTGATAACATTTAATCAGCAGTTATTGTTTAGCGCAGACAATTTGCATTTTAGTCAGGGGGATGTCATCTATCTGCAAGGTGATAATGGTTCCGGTAAATCAACCTTAATGAAGCTCCTCGCGGGGTTAATTAAACCAAGTCAAGGCCAGATAACTAGCCAAGGATTTGCTCCTCAAGCATGGTGGAGATCGGCATCAATGCTGGGTAAAGCGGTCTATTTGCATCAACATCCTTATCTCTTTGAAGGCTCAGTAAGATACAACTTAACCTACGCCTTAGATCAGCGGGCTTTAGCACCGGAACAACGAAAAAAGCGCATCCAACAAGCCATTCATATGGCTCAATTAACCGATTTACTCGATCATGATGCGAGTGATCTATCGGGTGGAGAGCGTCAACGTCTTGCTATTGCAAGAGCTTGGATAGCACAACCTAAACTATTAATGCTTGATGAACCTATTTCAAATATGGACAAGCACTCACAGCGTTTGGTCCTCGCAATGATTAATCAATTAAAACAAGACGGTACGGGACTGATAATCAGCAGTCATCAAACCTGTGGCCTGACCGCGTTGTGCCAACAACATTGGCATATAAAACAACGCACTATTCATACCAGTATTCATGTACCCCAATCAGACGATTTACATGATACCCACACTACGGAATTACATTATGGCACCTCAAATTGATGCGGTGATTTTAGCCGGCGGCATGGCTAGACGTATGGGAGGCAATGACAAAGGCTTAGTGGATCTCAATGGCCAAGCCATGATTTGTCATACTATTGATAAGCTAACGACTCAAGTTAACCAAATTCTGATTAACGCAAATAGAAACCAAGCTCAATATGAGCAATGGGGCTACACCGTCTTTAGCGACCAAGACAGTGGTTATTTAGGGCCTCTAGCCGGAATGGTCACCGCCTTAAAAAAGACTCAAGCCGATTATCTTCTTGTTGTCCCTTGTGACTGTCCTATGTTGCCGACTGACTTAGCCGCAAGGTTGTTGACGGCTTTAGAGCAACAGCAGGCTGACCTTGCTGTGGCCAGTGATGGAGAGTATGAACAACCCGTAGTATTACTATTAAAACCTCATCTAGTGACATCAATGCAGGCTTTCTTGGATGCGGGAGAGCGCAAAATTGATTTATGGTACAACCAACATAAAGTGGCAGTAGAAAGTTTTGCCGACCAACCCAATGCATTCGTTAACATCAATACACCAGAACAAAAACACCAGTTAGCAAAGCAAATTGCCAAGTAATTCAGTAGAGGTACTTCATGACAGCACTATTTACCAATCCATTGCCGATCCCCGTTTTAGGCTTCTGTGCATACAGTGGCACCGGCAAAACCACCTTACTGAAACAACTTATTCCGTTATTGAATCAACGCGGTATACGTTTAGCGGTTATCAAGCATGCACACCATAATTTTGATGTCGATATTCCCGGTAAAGACAGTTTCGAGATGCGTAAAGCTGGGGCAAGGCAAGTATTAGTGGCTTCTCATGTGCGCTGGGCGTTAATGACTGAAGATCTTGTCGATGACGATCCACAATTGCAACATTTACTCAGCCAAATTGATGCGGATAAAGTCGATATTGTCTTGGTAGAAGGGTTTAAAAAACTGGCGTTGCCTAAAATAGAATTGCACCGCGCGGCACACCATAAACCTTTGATTCATATTCATGATGACAATATCGTTGCTATCGCGTGCTGTGATGATACGACAGTGGATGATTCTTTAACTCGCTTAGACTTAAACAATGTTGCGCAAATTGCTGACTTTGTACAACATTACCAACAGGCATGGCAACCTACCGCGGTAAAATTACCAATCGATTTCACTGAAACACTGCAAACTGCAGCATCTGATGCGCAAAGTGGCCTTACGGTATCCCAAGGTATTGCTGAAGTATTAGCACAAATCACGCCGCTTGAACGCATCGAGTCGCTTAACCTGATTGATATCGACAATAGAGTATTGGCGCATGACATTATCTCTAGCGTGAATGTGCCGCAACAAACAAATTCAGCAATGGATGGTTATGCGTTCGCATTGAACGATCTAGCAACATCAGCAACGCTTAAGGTTGTCGGTGAAGTGCTCGCGGGTCATCATTACCCTGATATATTGCGCCCCGGTGAAGCGGTGCGCATTATGACTGGCGCGACCGTTCCTCAAGGAGCGGATACGATTCAGGCACGTGAATTGGTCTCGGAACACGATAGTATTATCACCATCCTTGAATCTGAACAGGTGGTAAAAGGTCAACATGTTCGTTTAGCCGGAGAAGATATCGCTAAAGGTGACGTTGCGTTAGCGGCAGGCTCACGTTTAAGTGCGGCAGAACTAGGTTTACTGGCCTCGCTTGGCTTTAACCAATTACCACTGTTTCAACGTCCGGTTGTCGCGGTATTCTCAACCGGTGATGAAGTCAGCCAACCAGGACAAGCACTCAAACCAAACTGTATCTATGACTCAAATCGCTACACGATAATATCGATGGCTAAAAAGCTCGGTTGTCAGGTTATCGATTTAGGTATTATTGAAGATAATGAACAAATACTCACCGCCACGTTGCGCAGTGCAGCGGAACAAGCCGATGTGGTGATTAGCTCTGGAGGCGTGTCAGTGGGCAATGCCGATTACATTAAAACGGCACTCGCCAATGTTGGCAACACCCAATTTTGGCGAATTAATATGCGTCCAGGCCGCCCACTCGCAGTAGGGAACATTGATCGAAGCTTGTTTTTCGGCTTACCGGGTAATCCCGTTGCCGTTATGGTGGCCTTTTTACAGTTTGTGCAACCTGCTATCCGTAAATTGGCAGGTGAGTCTCACTGGCAGCCACAATTTATTCCAGCGATAGCGCAGCATCCATTACGAAGTAAAACTGGCCGCACTGAGTTTTTACGCGGTATTTATACTATTGGGTCAGATGGCAAAATCCATGTCAGTACCACTGGCGCACAAGGCTCAGGAATGCTCAGTTCAATGGTCAGTGCCAATTGCCTTATTGTCATTGACGATGACACCGCCACCATACCTGCGGGTGAATCGGTGTTTATTCAGCCATTTGCTGATTTACTGTAAATGATAACGCTCACCGCGATAGTCGTTGTATTCATCACTACGGCTACCGCGAGGCTGGTAAGGGCAAGCTAAACCAAAAAATATCATCATTTTAAGCTAAAACCTTAACCTCTTTCGTACTATGTCCGAGAGGTTAATGCCTACGCGTAAATCGCCGCTTCAATTCACACCAAGTGACTGATGAGCCGATTGTTTTTTACTTAGCGAGTGATACACTCAAATTATAACTAACCTCAACTCAGGTTAAGAGATGGGATAAGTAAGCCAAAATCATAATATTTGGTCTATTTCATATCAAACTGGTGACTTTTTTTGTTAATAAGGCCCATTGATCCGTCAACAGCTAGCCTGTTGCAAGTCAATGCAACAATGTTAGCGGGACAAATAACTGTTTATATCCCGACCTGAGGTTAACCATCAAACATGCACCATGTCGCTTTGAGACAAACAAAATGAATCGAGTAAGGGTAATGTATGGCGCTATCTCGTAAAAGTTGGAACTACATCATCATGGGGGCCAGCATATTTATGATTGCGGTGTTGTCTTTTATCAATGACAAAACCGCCAATGTTCCCAATGATACAGTGCCTTTATTTGATCCCCAGCTCCACCTAAAACAATTACAACTTGATGGTATTTGGTTAAGCCAACAAGACGGCCTGTGGCAGTGTCATTCGCAGGTGCTCAATTGTCAGCAATGGGCACAGTCGTGGCAAAATATTAGTGTCTCTCCATTAACGGATCCGCCGGAACATAGCCTTAAAGAGCAAAAATTATCTATTGCTATCGATAATATGCAAACGGCACAGCTATGGCGCTACTTTCCAAATGAAGGCTTGTTGCAATCATCCAAACAGAATTGGTATCAAGTGCCACCGAGTTTGCGCGTCGAGTTACAACCTATTCTCGCGATTCCTTCTCAATCAAAATAATGAGTCATTATGCCCGAATTACCAGAAGTTGAAGTGACCCGACAAGGGATCAGTCCATACCTTATCGAACAAACGGTGAGTGAATTGATTGTGCGTAATGCCTCGCTACGTTGGCCTGTACCTGCCGTTGCGCAAAACATTGTTGGCCAACGCATTAATAATGTTCGCCGCCGCGCCAAATACTTATTAATTGATACCGATGCAGGCATGACCATAGTGCATTTAGGCATGTCAGGCAGTTTACGTATTTTGCCACGCAATACCCCAGTCGAAAAACATGACCATATTGATTTAGTACTCGAAAACGGCCGCATGTTGCGCTTTAATGACCCCCGCCGCTTTGGTGCATGGTTATGGTACGAATTGCCCGAAGAAGCTCACCCACTGCTATCAAAACTCGGCCCAGAACCACTGAGTCAGCACTTTACGCCAACACAATTGCAAGCGGCATTAAGCGCTAAGAAAAAAGCGATCAAACTGTGCTTAATGGATAACCACATCGTGGTGGGTGTGGGTAATATTTATGCTAACGAAGCGCTCTTTGCGGCAGGAATACACCCACAGGCAGCCGCTGGCAGTATTGATTTAGAACGGTTAACGATCCTAGTAAATGAAGTAAAGCAAATTTTGGCTCACGCTATTGAGCAAGGTGGGACAACCTTAAAAGATTTTACCAATGCCGATGGCAAGCCAGGTTATTTTGCCCAAAAGCTACATGTTTATGGTCGCGGTAGAGAAACCTGTACCGCCTGTGGCAATTTATTAACTGAGATAAAATTGGGCCAACGTACTACGGTATTTTGCGGTCTGTGCCAGCAACGATAGTCCCATAAGTAATACCATTTTGATTAGCAAATAAAAAAGGGAGCCATTGGCTCCCTTATATCATCAACCTCAACTCGGCTAATCAACAATAACGCTTAAAATTTATATTCGTAAGTCGAAAAAGCTGTGCCTTGAGTATCATCGTCTTGGACGTCAAATTCAGAATTAGCCACACTACCACCTAAGGTCAACATGCCATTAAACATCGGCAAACGATATGATAGCTCCAGCATCATGATATCTTCTTTTAAGGGTTGCGGCGCCCACACACCACCGCGATTAGCACCATCTTTATTCAGTTGAGCATAACGGAGTATCGAGGTAAAACCATGGCTATTATCGAACTGACCAATTAACCCTAATGCATAAACATTGGCATCACTGTCATAGGTACTGCCAAAAGCGCGGCCATAATATCGCGAGCCACTTTGATAAGTGGAGTGTTCATAAAAACAGTTAAACTGGTCTTTATCTTCACCGCAATACACCATGGTATCGGTGTACTCGACAAATAATTTATATTGTTGTTTGGCAATATTAAAGCGCGTGTCCGCACCGACCATTTTGCCGCAGTCAACAATTTGCCATGGATCGCCTTTTGAATCTTCACAGGTGCGTTCTAGATACAAGCCCACAGGCACATTAAACCATGTATCAGCATATCTAACATCGAAGCCCGCCATCTGATTGCCATAGTTTGAACAGCCTACTTCATCAACATTATCTGCTCGACAGTCTCGCTGACCAGTAATTGATTTAATGGCGGTATTAAAGCTACATTCTTGACCTTCACCACAAAACTGTGTGGTCCAAGATAAACCAATTTCTAACTGCTTAAATGGCTTAATGGCACCACGAAGATTCCATAATAGGGTATGCGGAGCATAACGATCTTCTTCGGTCACACTCACGCCACCGGTTAAGCTCCAATCGCCTATCCATGACAGCCAAGGTGTTTCAAATGCTTGTGAATTATTACGACTGACCATTAAAGACGGCATTGGCCGGGCATTGTTTGATTTATGAAGTGAGGAGTCAAATCCAGGTCCCCACCACTGGCCAACACTGCCGGCAGTCACAATCCAATTACCTAGCACCACCGCAATATAAGAATCATCTAAACGGATTTCTTCGTCGTCTGCAGGGTTATAATTAGCAGATGCTGAAATTTTATACGAAAATCGCTCACCAGTGTATTCATGTGAGCCTTGTAACTGGCCCTTTTCACGATAATCAGAGCCAAAATGCTGAAAACGCGCCGCATCTGTTGCCGCGGCCACTTTTATACTGGTGTTACCACGATTGCCAACGGCATTTTGGTAGTAAAAATTAACCCGAGCAAATGCATCCACCAAATCAGGCGTTAATAACGCCGGTTCAGCTTGAGCTAGATCAGCCCCTATACCAGACCACATCAATGGAAACGTATTAATTGGCGCACTAATCACTCCAGCATCCGCTAAAGCTTGAATATCTGCACGTAAATAGATGTCAGAGGTATCGACCCATGGTGCCGCTTGAGCACTGCTATAGGTCATCATAGCGCTTAACCCTATTGCAGCGACCACATTAGTTAACCGACTAAATCCTTGTATCATAATATTACATCGCCCTTATTATCAGCTTGATTTTGCGCTACTTTTTGCTTTAATGCAGCGGCGATCTGTGGATGAACAAATTGACTCACATCGCCGCCGTGTAATGCCACTTCTTTCACTAGCGTAGAAGAAATAAATGAATTTTCTTCCGCGGGTGTCAAAAATACACTTTCAAGATCAGGGCTTAAACGACGATTCATGTTTGCTAACTGAAACTCATATTCAAAATCGGATACTGCACGCAGTCCACGAATTAACACACTCGCTCGCTGTTCTTTGGCAAAATCAACCAACAACCCCGTAAAACCGACAACCTCAACATTGTCTAAATGTGCTGTCACCAAATTAACTTGGGCGACACGCTCTTGAAGAGAGAAACGAGGTTGCTTAGAAGGATTTGATGCTATACCAATAATCACGTGCTTGAATAAGCGTGCTGCACGTTCGATTAAATCGGCATGACCATTGGTTACAGGGTCAAAGGTTCCTGGGTAAACCGCTCTTCTGTGCATAATATCGCCTTTACCTTACCGTTATAATCGCTAGTTTATCTACTTTCATCGCCAGGATAAATCACCATCACGTTCACGTATTGGCAAATGTCACATGACTAAATTACTGTCTTTTTGTTCTGGGAAGTGGTGGCAATTGTTTTTTATGCTTCGATAATTTCAGCTCGTATTTCACTTTTTGCCAAATACGCAGCAAATGGTGACGCTCAGCGTTATTGCGTTTCCCGTGGCGACTGATATCACTTTCGAAATCGGTACCGATCACAGGGAAAGGTCTGACAACAAAGCAACGCAAGTGTTTTTCGTACCAATACTGAATATCGATATCAACTGGGCGAGCAATAGGGTATGTCGTTGCCAATAATTTTTGTGCTCCGGCCAATGACACACACTGACCGCGAGTAGAAGCCGGCAACTTTAAGCACGTAGACAGACTAAAACGATCATCAAGCGCTATCGATTTTACAATGCCTTTCTGTTTACGCCCATGACACAGTTTGATGTAATCCCAGTCAGTAGAAAGATTATCAATATGCTGCATAACCGTCATTAATCCGGGATCTAAGACAGAATCATCCTCAAGAATTAATGCGTAATCTAACTGCTGTTCAACAATCATTTGCCAGCATTGGACATGGCTAAGATAACAGCCAATCTCACCCAAATTAAGCATTTTGTCGTACTTTTGGAGGTTTGTTTGCGGATCGTATACTTTAGCAATATCGACATCGCGTAACTCTTTACCGTATACGGCAGAAATACGCTGGTACTGGATACCTAACTGTTTGAGCTGTTCATCCATGAACGTAAACCGTTCAGTACTGCTATCTAAATTAATTAAAAAAACTTTAAATTTCATAATATTACTAACCCAAAAACAATTTTAATCTTGTTGAACTACTGATATTTAAGCCTAAAATATTCAGTAATAACAACAAACTGCTGAATAAAATGGTAGATGCTACAGTTAGGTTACTTTGCCTAGTGACATTTTATTTAATCCATTGAATAAATTGAAGAAAAACCTTTATCAAGTCAGTAGTTATTTTACGTCCTTTCACTCACGTGCATTTCACCATTATGACAGTGAGAGATTTGAGAGTATATCACTAATAATCGGGCTTTAGCTTGTTGTTAAAAAATTCCTAGCAACAACTTTATTAGCCAAAAATAGCACGCCAAAACGATAATAGTTAACCCTAGGGACAATTACTAATGCAAAACTATCAACAAACCGTCTTGAGTTGATATACTCTGTCAAAACCCTTACTCCAGTCATGATAATGGTTGAGTAAATCGTTAGTATTGACAATATAATGAGCCCCATCATCCGATGGAATTGAGTTAATTTTTACTTTTTAGATATTCTCATGAAAAAAATCTTAGTCATTAAGCACGATAAAATTGGTGATTTTGTACTGACATGGCCAGCACTTTACCTACTCAGGAAAGCGATGCCAGATGCAACAATTGATGTATTTGTCGCGCCGGTTGTTAAGTCTTTTGCACAAGCCTGTCCGTATGTAGATAACACCCTCATCGACTCACAAGATGATGCAAGTATTGCAGAGCACATTGCGCAGCAACATTACGATGCAGTAATAGTCCTTTTATCAGAATTTCGAATTTATAAAATCCTTAACAAAAGCAACATTCCTTATAAATTAGTTCCCAAACATAATTGGTATCAGTATTTATATCAGCATCGGGCAAGCAATGAATACTTAAACAGTGAAGGTTGCTGGCGAGGAGCGTGCATGCTAGTGGAGCACTTCTTAACTCACCACGGTTATGCCATCCCTGCACTGCCCAATAGATTTTGGGATATGAGTGCTCGTAAGCAATATTGGCAAGAATATTACCAAAAATTAGCCAATGAAAAGCTGATTTTTATTCATCCCGGTACTGGCGGGTCTTCTGGTTGCGTCCCGATAGAAAAGCTCGTTAAGTTGATCATAAATATTGATAGAATGACCCCGTCAGCATGCCACTTCGTTTTAACATTCAATGGCAGTGAACGGGAGCTTGCAGAAGAAATTCAAGCTCTACTGGCCAATACTTCAATCAACATATCGTTAGCTAAACCGCTTGATCGGTTGATTGATTTTTCCGAGTCATTGGTCGCAGCAGATATGTTTATTGCTGGCTCAACAGGGCCGCTACATATCGCGGGGTTACATAATGTGCCCACGGTTGGATTTTACGCAGGAAGACGCTCAACACCCCATATTAGATGGGGAACATTATCTGAACCCAGCAAGCGATTTGCTTATACGCCCCCAGTAGGAAAAAGAACCGGTCGTAATATGGCATTAATCAACTTTGATCAGGTATCGAATGACATAGCCGACTTTTTGAACAAACAATCTTAGATTGTCGCAGTGTGTTAAATTAAGCTCATCGCGAGCAACAATAATGGAAATACGAATATGATAGTTGTGACAGGCGCAGCCGGGTTTATTGGTAGTAATTTAGTAAAACAACTTAATGCCATGGGGCGTAATGACATTATTGCGGTAGACGACTTAACTGACGGTACGCAAATGTTTAATTTGGCCGATTGTGAAATCGCCGACTATCTCGATAAAGACGACTTCATCCAGCAAATCAAAGCCGGCGACTTTGATCATAAAATAGAGGTCATTTTCCATCAAGGTGCTTGCTCATCGACCACCGAGTGGGATGGCAAGTTTATGATGGCAAATAACTACGAGTATTCAAAAACGTTGTTGCATTATAGCCAAGCCAATGACTGTCAATTTATCTATGCATCTTCAGCCTCAGTCTATGGCGGCAGCGAGAAATTTATTGAACAGCGTGAATTTGAAAAGCCACTCAATGTTTATGCTTACTCTAAGTTCTTGTTTGATCAGTACGTGAGACAACAAGAACTGACCAGCCAAGTCGCTGGTTTACGTTATTTCAACGTCTATGGTCCCCGTGAACAACATAAAGGCGGTATGGCCAGTGTTGCCTTCCACTTTAACAACCAAATTAACGCCAACGGCATATGTCGCTTGTTTGAGGGTGTTGATGGATATGATAATGGTCAGCAACTGCGCGATTTTGTGTTTGTGGAAGATGTGGTAAAAGTTAATTTGTGGTTATGGCAGAATCCATCTGTGTCAGGGATTTATAATTGCGGTACCGGCCAAGCACAAAGCTTTAATGATGTAGCCAATGCCGTCATTGCGTATCATGGAAAAGGACACATTGAGTACATTCCTTTCCCTGACAAGCTTAAAGGTGCTTACCAAAGTTATACCCAAGCTGACTTAAACCAGTTAAGAGCGGCAGGTTACCAAGGCGAGTTTAAAACGGTTGAACAAGCTGTACCTGAATATTTAAACTGGCTTAAAACCCAGCACTTCATTGGCCAGTAAGTAATGGGTTAACCCTCGTACTGGTCGACAATAAAAAATGCTATGGTATTTTCATATCCATAGCATTTTTTTGTACATAAAAATGATTAACTTATTATCTAACTTCTTTAACCACTTCTATCAGCATGGTTGTTGAAATGGCTGGTGTCCTTGGTAAATAGATCACTTTACACAGATGAGATAGATGGTCAAAACGTCCCGCCCAATCATCACCCATAACTAAGAAATCAGCTTTATGCCGTTGAATATAATCAGCTTTCAACTCTAACGACTCTTCTAAGAAAACATTATCAACACACGCCAACGCAGCAACAATCCTCATTCGGTCTCTTTCATCACAAATTGGATTTCGGTGTTTTTTACTAAAATTGAGCGCATCAGATGACACTCCAACAGTCAATGTGCCACCTAATTCTTTCGCTCTTTCTAAAATATTTAAATGACCAATATGAAACATGTCAAAAGTACCGAATGTAATAACGTTCATCTAGATCCTTAGCTTAATAAATAGTCAGCAATTCGCTGGCTACAAAGGCCATCAACAACCCCCACTAGTTCTGCAGTATATTGCGTCCTTTGGGGGGCAAATAACTCTGGGTCTGCTATCTGCTGGTCAACAACTTGCTTTAATTGTTTATATGTTTTGGCATGGGCAGCAATGTCTGCGTAGCGGTATAAATCTTGATCAACACGATTTTTAAATCTAAATTTAAAAATCCCCCGATAAGACCACCGTAAGTGATAAAAATCACACCAAACAACAGGTTTATTTAATGCTGCAAACTCAAATAAAGCCGAAGAAGCATCACTTATTAATACGTCTGCTGAGACCATAAAAGGCAATAAATTGGCTTCTTCAGCTGGCGCTAAATAGACATTATCAAAACTTGCCCAATGAGTAAGCAGTGCTTTTTGTTTTTTATAATTTAATTTGCTCAACGAAAAATAATGCGGTTTGAGCAAAATATTATATTCAGAAAATTCAGCGGGCCAATTTTTAGCCATTGCCTCAATACTGCTTGGGTAAAATGTCGGCGCGTATAATAAGGTTTTTTTACGGGTATCTAACCCTAAAGAGGCTAAGTCTAAACCCGGTTCATCGCCTTGAATAATGGGATCTAACTTGGCATACCCCGTATCAATGAACACTTTTTCAGGAAACATATTCTGTAACCGCTTCAAACGGTATTGCCCTTCTACAAAGCGAACTTCAATATCGCCTTTTGAAACAGTATAATATACCGACTTTGGCCCGACACCATGCTGCATCAAGGCAGTCTGACTGATCCCTTTTAAGCGTGACGCTGAAGCAAATGCATTACCGAACACAATCCATTTGGGCTTGTTCAATAAATAAAATTCGAGCGCTTCAACTTCATCATTGACCCACACTACGTTTAGTTGGTGCTTGCTCACAAGCGATTCCAATACCGACTGCTGATCAACACTCTTGTAAATTACATAGGTAACTGAAACCGAACGCTTCTTCAGCTCAGCAGCAACAGGGAAATATTGTGGTAAATAATAGGGATGTAACACATCAAAACAAATCATCGCAAGTTAATTCCTATCAATCATTCCGCATCAGAGTTTACAAAGAGCACTAGTATAAATGATAACACACCTCAATCTACCTCTAATCCTCTTAACCAACTAATCAGATATTAAATGAAATCAATACTTCTGGTTCATTTTCTCAAGGTATTGATTCAAAAAGCGCTCTTTTCAAGGTATTATTTCAATTATAACTATCAACTAAGCTGTCTATTCATATGCCAATAGTTTCCACAAAGCAATTACAAACGTGTAAACGCTTACTGTTTATTTCGCCAGTTGCGCTAGGTGACTTTCTTTACTTAAAAACCTTTCTTATTGCTTTAAAAAAGCAATATGGTCATATAGAAATCGACATCTGGTTAGATGATATTCGTTGTAATAGTGATAGTTGGCGCTTATCTCGAAGTAAAATCTTACAACAATGGATGGATACTGAAGGCGTATTTAAGCTAACTTACGGCTGCACTGATTCAAAATCAGCCATGCAAAGCCATATTGAGCAGGCAAAGCTGCGTCAATATGACATCATATTCTGTCATTCAGTCAGTAAAAGTCGACAATATTCACACATCGCTCGCAGCATAAGCGACAGTGCTTTTATTGTGTCTAGTATCCCTAAAAGTGCTTCATTTGGATGGTTAAACAAACTGTTTTTTGGTCACTCAAACCATATTTTTATATTGAACGAAAACAGCCTTCCTAAGTCTCATCATATTACTGATAGATACAATATGATATTTAATCAGGTTTTGGGACTGAGCTTACCACCTGAGCAATTAATGCCTACCTTAAAGGTTCCTGAGGCCATTGAGCCCATTACTCAGTCGTGGTTAAACGGCAAATTTAGTGACCTAAAAAAGCAAGGGAAACTTATCTTTTTAAATCACTTATCGACTAATGATAAAAAAGACTGGAAATTATCGCAGTTATTTTCCCTGATTGAAAAAATATCAGCAATGGATCCGACTCAGCGTTTTATCATCAATGTTACTCAAGAAAACTTTGAATCTGTTAGTGTTGAAACCGAAAAATTTACCACACTAACAAATACACAAGCGGCTGTTTTCACCGTAAACGAACATTTTTTTGAACTACCATCACTCATAGCACACGCTGATTTTGTGGTAACAGTCGATACGGCAATATTGCACTTTGCTTTTGCTGCTCAACGGCCTTTATTAGCGATGATGCGTGAGAAAAAGCCTTATTGGGCGCCACCGGAAAGTGAGGTGTCGCACGTAATGTATGCAACAGAAGGTAGAGGTCACATCGAAGACATCAGCGTTGATCGAGTATTCCAACAATATAAAGAAATGAACTCTCTCAGTTAAATACTTAACACCAAAATACATAAATCTAAGCAAGGTGAACGGATGAAGAAGGCTATTTTTACACTCGCTATTGGCGATAATCCAATGTATCGCGCTGCCATTTCAAGCTTTAAAGCTTATGGCGAAAGAATTGGGGCTGATGTCATCGTTTCAGATCAACTGCATTATAACATTCATGTAAGTAACCCTAAATTTGACTCCAGTCCGGCATGGTCTGAAAAACTATATATTGCTGAAATACTCAAACAATATGACCGAGTACTGTATCTAGATGCAGATATTATCGTGACGCCATGGGCTCGAGACGTATTTGAACTCTATCCAGATCTTGATACCGTTTATATGTTTAACGAAGGTTGTTATCGGGATCGTGGCGAGCAAGCGGTACAAATCAATACTATCTTAGGCGAAGTCGACTGGCCAAAAGAAGACGATAAGATCGTTTATTACAACTCTGGGATGTTTCTCGTCTCAAAAGAAACAGGCTTATTTGATAAAGCCAATATTGAAGAAATGCAGGCCATTTGCAACAAGGTTAAATTTTACGACCAAACCTATATTAACTATCTCATCAGAAGAGATAATATAAAAAGCATCGGTGTGGAAGCTAACTTTAATCGTATGCAGCTATTAGGTTACGATAATTATCAAAAATCTGATTTTATTCATTATTCTGGCAGAGGTTATCGTCAAGATATCCCGATGAGAGAATTAAAATACATCATAGATTACTGCGATATGTTTAACGATACGTTAACTAAAGCACAAATTATTGAGTATAAAAAACAAGCTTGGCATTGGTATATGCTTAAACAGCATCGAAAAACAAAGCTCCCCATACCACTGCTGAGTGCAATATTTGGTTTATTCCGTGGCAAATATAAATATTAAACCCGAATTCAGATAATGACAGCTCGCTTAAAGGCGAGCTTTTTACTGCTTAATGAATTTATCAAACTGAGTCTTAACCTCATCAACCACTATCAGTGCCATTAAATGCTCACCTTTAGCACGCGTGCCCCATTTCACTGGTGCATCAAATTGAATGGCTATCACTTGCGGGTAAACACTGACGGTGTATTGACGATAAAAATAGGGTCCTGTTCGTCCAGGATTAGAATGAGCATACAAACCAATAACAGGTGTGCCTTGAGTGACCGCCATATGCAATGGCCCGGTATCAGGTGCGAGCACTAGCTTGGCTTGTTTTAACACAGCAAGCAGCTGAGTTAGCGATGTCTTGCCTACTTGGTTATCCAATGGATGCTGGCTATGAGATTGGATAACATCGGCTAAGGTTTTTTCTAGTGCGCTTGGTCCGCCGCACAACATCACTCGATAACCTTGCTCAGCCGCATAATCGGCTACTGCAGCATAACGCTCTGGTAGCCAATTTCGATCGGCTTTACTGGCAGCAGCACAAATCACCAACACCTTATCATCGCCCACCAGCTGTTTAGCAAAATCAGTGTCTGCTTGGGGTACTGGAATGTTCCAACTAGGGGTTAAGTCTTTAACACCAATGGCGTTAGCAAAGCCCATAAACCCTTCTAATACATGGGGTGTGGCCAATGGCTCAACAGCGTGGTTGGTTACCAGCCACTGACCTTCTTTGGCTCTTGCCTTATCAAATCCGACACGCACTCGCGCCTTAATCATTAATGAAGCTATGGTTGCGCGCAGGGCAACTTGCATGTGCAGCAACACATCAAAGCGCTGACCGTGTAAATCACTGCGTAACTGCACATAGCTTCGCCAGCCCTTGGACTTATCAAAAATAACAAACTTAATGCCAGGTAAGTGCTTGAGTAATTGATATTCAACCTTACCAATAATCCAAGTAATGCTAAGGTCTGGATACTGTTTTTGAATCGCCTGCACCATTGCTACAGCGTGGCATACATCACCAATGGCAGATAAACGCAGTAAACATAATGAACGTATCGCACTAAAGTCAGCTTTCATTGATTATCCAATATGCTTAAGTGAAAAATAAGGCTGTTAAGGCAAGTGAGTGATCTTAAGGTATAATGTTATTTCGATCCACAATCTCACCAATGCTATTGATAATTAGATGCACATAAAAACCACTCAACTTGGCCATATTGCCTGGTGTGAAACCACTGCCCAGCACTTAGCACCACAAGACTTTGCCGTCGATGGTTGGCAGAAAAAAAATGCCGTTGTCGGTCAGTCTAAGGGCCGCTACACCACCTGGTTTGTCAAAACCGCTGATCTCGACTCACCGCAAACATGGGTGTTACGTCATTATTGGCGTGGTGGGATGATGGAAAAATTCAGCCGTGATGCCTATCTCTATACTGGCTTACAACGAACCCGCGCGGTGGCTGAATTGGCCATACTCGAAACCTTATATCAACAAGGGTTTGCGGTTCCACGCCCAATAGCAGCGAATGTTGAACGATTTGGATTATGGTATCGAGCCGATATTATTATTGAACATGTTGCTGGGGCAAACGATTTAGTGGCGCAGTTAAGTCATCACCCCATGACAGAGTCACTGTGGTATTTACTTGGTGAAACCATTGCCCAATTTCATCAGCGCGGGGTATATCACGCCGATCTCAATGCTAAAAACATCTTATTGGCTCACGGAAAATTTTATTTAATAGATTTTGATCGCGGTGAGTTACGTACACCGCAAGCTACGTGGCAACAAGCTAATCTGGACCGTTTGTTACGTTCTTTTAAAAAAGAGCTCGCCAAACTGACAACGCTGAATTTTAATCAGCAACATTGGCAGCAATTACTTACCGGTTACCAGAGCATCAACCCGATTTAAACCTAATCAGTGTGTAATCTTGTCATTGAAAATAGACCCTTACCAGGGTCCATTTCCAAATTAATCAACGCTTAAATGCTAAACGATGAGCTTATTGATTAGCGTAAATTGCTTCAATAACGCACCACGATTTTGTTCCACCACAGCGAGAGCCGCCGAGGATGCTGCGTGATACATCTGGCTATCGGTAAATTTATGTTGTAACCCTTGCGCTAATTCATCTGCAGAGGTAATGCAGGTTAATGCTCCGGCGTCAGCAAGCAATTGGGTGATTTGAGCAAAGTCCCAATGATTAGGGCCAACATAGACAGGTAATCCCATGGCCGCTGGTTCAAGCGGATTATGGCCACCGCTATTAATTAATGTGCCGCCAATAAACGCTTGATCTGCCGCACCATATAACATCACCAACTCACCCATGGTATCGCCCAGCAATACTTGAGTCTGGCTATTCACCTCATCATTCATACTGCGTCTGGCTAACGTCAATCCAGACTGGGTTACGGTAATAGCGGCTAAATTAAATTGTTCTGGGTGTCGTGGCGCCATAATCAATAATGCCTCAGGGAAAACAATTAATAGCTGCTTATGGGCAGTCAAAACCGCCTCAAACTCACCAGGATGAACACTCCCAGCAACCCAAATCGGCGAATTCACCCGATCCCACTGGGCACGAAGCGTATTTGCTTGGTGTTTTTTTGTCGGGTCAATAGTGAGATCAAACTTTAAACTACCACACACATGTATGCGTTGAATGTCCACGCCCAAATGTATAAACCGATCGGCTTCACGTTGAGTTTGTACGGTAATCAAGTTGAGTTTGTTTAACATAGGCACAGCCAAACGACGCTTATTAGCGTATTTATCGGCTGACTTTTGCGACAGTCGAGCATTGGCCAAAATCAATGTCACTTGTTGCCGGTGCGCAAAATGGACCAAGTTAGGCCACAGCTCGGTCTCCATAATAATGCACACTTTGGGTTGTAGTTGGCGTAAAAAACCTTTGATGGCATAGGAAAAATCAAACGGTAAGTAACAATGCTGCACCTTATCACCAAAGGCTTTTTTCACTTCAGCCGATCCGGTAGGGCTGGTTGTTGTAACGGTAAACGAATACTGAGAATGCGCAGCCATAAGCTGCTTAATTAACGGAATAGCCGCCAAAGTCTCTCCCATAGAGACACAGTGGATCAGCACATCGGTTTGAGTGACATTGGCAAAACCAAAGCGTTCAGACCAACGACTCCGATAGTCGACACTTTTTATCGCCCGAAATGCTAGATAGACAATCACCAGCGGAAACAACAAATAGAGAAAGAAAGAATAAACAATACGGTTCATGTAAGATGAGTCATCGATTTTTGCTTGTCAGATAATCACAATGCTAACATACTCAGATTAAGTCAGCTTAACGAATTATTTGAGCGACAATAAGCCAATAATGAATATGGAAACCCCATGAAAACTCGCGATAAAATCATTTTTGCCAGCTTAGAACTGTTCAATGAACACGGTGAACGCAGTATTACCACCAACCATATTGCCACACACTTAGGCATTAGCCCGGGCAATTTGTACTACCACTTCCGTAATAAAGAAGACATCATTAATTCAATTTTCAGCTTGTATGAAAGTCATTTAGAGTCAGGCTTTAAGCTTTATGACGATGAGCCTATTACCATCGAATTATTAATGGGTTACTTTGATGCCATGTTCTATACCTTATGGGAATTTAGGTTTATGCATGCCAACTTGGCCGATATTTTAAGCCGTGATGAAGCCCTCAAAAAACGCTACTTACACGCGCAACAACAAGTCCTAACTCGTTCAAGTGATGTGGTCAGCAAACTCAAAAAAGACGGTTTCCTTGATATTGAGGATAGTAAAATTACCGCACTTGCCGACACGCTGAAAATGATGGTCAGCTTCTGGATTAGCTACCAATTAACCCAATCCAGCACATCAACCATCACTAAAGCAAACTTATATGATGGCTTATTAAGAGTGTTGATGATTTTTAAAGCTTACTCGACCCAAACTTCTGTCGCCACATTCTGCCGCTTAGAACAGCATTATTTAGACATCGCCAGCCAAGAGCGCCACAATGCAGCGCAATAGAATGCCGATATATTGGTTAATCAAGTATCAGTAACAGATCTTCTACTTTGCGAATAACCGACTACAATTGAGATCAGAATAGTTGTTATTGAGGTGTTCGCTACCCCCTATTTCCACCCAAGTCACTCACCATGTTAATGATTAGTTTTTTTAATGTGAATAAGTCGCTAGCCCTAAACTAATTCATCTTGGTCTGACGACTAAAAAAACACTGTAGAGCAACAAAAATAAAGGTTAGAATGCCAATAACTCCAAAACACCCTGTCATTTATCGCAGTGTTTTACTGCGTGATTTGGATAAGCATAATAACCATATTTAGGAGAACACAGGTGGCATCTACCTCTTTTTACGACCGAATTAATCAGCAAATTGTCGATGTAAAAGCCGATGGCTTATACAAAAGTGAACGCATCATTGCTTCCGCGCAACAAACCGCCATTGAGGTTAACAGTGAAGAAGTGATTAACTTCTGCGCCAATAACTATTTAGGTTTAGCCAACCATCCTGAACTTATCAAAGCAGCAAAAGCCGGTTTAGACAGTCACGGATTTGGTATGGCGTCGGTACGATTCATCTGTGGCACTCAAGACATTCATAAGCAATTAGAAGCCAGCCTAAGTGAATTTTTAGGCATGGAAGACACCATTTTGTATTCGTCTTGCTTCGATGCTAACGCGGGTTTATTTGAAACCCTTTTAGATGCTGAAGATGCGATTGTATCCGATGCACTTAACCATGCCTCAATCATTGATGGCGTGCGTTTATGTAAAGCTAAGCGTTTTCGTTATGCCAACAACAACATGGCCGACTTAGAAACCCAGCTTATTGCAGCCCAAGCAGCTGGAGCGCGGAATATTTTAATTGCCACTGACGGTGTATTCTCAATGGATGGCGTGATTGCTAACCTTCAAGGCGTATGTGACTTAGCCGATAAATACGGTGCATTGGTGATGGTCGATGACTCTCATGCCGTAGGCTTTATCGGTCAAGATGGCCGTGGAACCCATGAATATTGCAACGTAATGGATCGTGTCGACATTATTACCGGTACATTAGGCAAAGCATTAGGCGGCGCGTCGGGTGGATTTACGGCGGCGAAAAAAGAAGTGGTTGAATGGTTACGTCAACGCTCGCGCCCTTACTTGTTTTCAAACTCCTTAGCCCCTTCGATTGTTAGCGCCTCAATTCGCGTGCTTGAAATGCTAAAAACAGGTCAAGATCTACGTGAAGCCGTTTGGGAAAACAGTCGTTATTTCCGTGAACAAATGTCTGCAGCAGGTTTTACCTTAGGTGGTGCAGATCATGCCATTATTCCGGTAATGATTGGCGATGCTAAATTGGCTAGTGACTTTTCCAACCGTTTATTGCAAGAACATATTTACGTGGTCGGTTTCTCATTCCCTGTGGTACCCAAGGGCCAAGCGCGTATTCGTACTCAAATGTCAGCGGCGCACACTCGCGTTCAACTTGATCATGCTATTGCTGCCTTTACCCGTATTGGTAAAGAAATGGGCATTATCTAATCTAACCTAGATTCATCGAAGCATAGATTGATAACAGCATCTCGTAACAATAGCCCAGGCTAAAGATAGTTCCGATTAAAAATAGGTCATCAACATGAAAGCATTAAGTAAGTTAAAGCCTGAAGAAGGCATTTGGATGGTCGAAGCACCAAAACCAGAAATGGGTCACAATGACCTGTTAATTAAAATTCGTAAAACGGCTATCTGTGGTACTGACGTCCATATCTACAACTGGGATGAATGGTCACAAAAAACTATCCCTGTACCTATGATTGCCGGCCATGAATATGTCGGCGAAGTCGTCGATGTGGGCCAGGAAGTTCGTGGGTTCAGTATTGGTGACCGCGTATCTGGAGAAGGTCACATCACCTGTGGTCATTGCCGCAACTGTCGTGCTGGCCGTACTCACTTATGCCGTAACACTTCAGGTGTTGGGGTTAACCGTGATGGCGCATTTGCCGAATACTTAGTGCTGCCTGCTTTTAACGCCTTCAAGATCCCTGCTGATATTTCAGATGATTTAGCCGCTATATTCGATCCATTTGGTAACGCCGTCCATACCGCGTTATCGTTTGATTTAGTCGGCGAAGACGTATTGATTACCGGTGCAGGCCCTATTGGTATTATGGCTGCGGCAGTGTGTAAACACGTCGGCGCACGTCATGTGGTGATTACTGATGTGAACGAATACCGACTTGATCTTGCTAGAAAAATGGGTGCAACCCGCGCCGTCAACGTCGCCAACGAAAACCTTAACGATGTCATCAAAGAACTTGGCATGACAGAAGGCTTTGACGTGGGTTTAGAAATGTCAGGTGTGCCATCGGCATTCCACGCAATGTTAGACACCATGAACCACGGCGGTAAAATTGCCATGCTCGGTATTCCTGGCGGCGAGATGGCCATTGATTGGAGTAAAGTCATTTTTAAAGGCTTGCTCATCAAAGGCATTTATGGCCGTGAAATGTTTGAAACTTGGTACAAAATGGCCAGTTTAATCCAATCAGGTTTAGACTTGTCCCCTATCATCACTCATCATTTTAGTGTCGATGATTTCCAGCAAGGCTTTGATGCGATGCGCTCAGGTCAGTCTGGAAAGGTTATCTTGAGCTGGGATTAAACGTTAATATCTGAGTTACCCACACCAACAAGGGGTTGTATTTATACAACCCCTTGTTGCAAACTAAACCAAGTCCAATCGCTATTCGTATACTTTATAGGTTATGTCATGTCAGGTTTTAAACATTTGTCTATTAATGAGCTTATCCATATGTCCACGGAATCTAACGACGTACAAGTTGTTGATATTCGTGATGCGGCCAGTTTTGCCGCCGGTCATATTGAAGGTTCAACCCATTTAACTAATGAAAATTTAGCTCAATTCACTAGCAGTGCTGATATGGATAGACCTTTGGTCGTCGTTTGTTATCACGGCATGAGCAGCCAAAGTGCCGCTAACTACTTAAATGAGCAAGGTTTTGATGATGTTTACAGCCTAGATGGCGGTTTCAGTGCTTGGAGCTTAGCGAACTCATGATAGAAATTGGCCAACTCGCGAATGCACGTGCTGCACAAGCATTTATTGATTACCTCAAGGGGTTAAATATTCAATGTCATGCCGTGGCTCATGCTCAGGGTGTTAGCCTAGAGATTAATAACCCAGCTGATGAAAACCGAGCCCGCGCCGAGTTAATTGAGTTTGCTAAAAACCCATACGACAGTAAGTATTTACAGGCATCTTGGGATAACGGCGCTACCAATACTAAATTTGACTATGGCCCGGGAACAAAAGGCTTAATTCAACAGTTTATGAAAGGTGCTGGCCCGCTGACGTTAATCTGCTTTTTTGTTTGTGTTGCCATTTTCGCTGGCATGAACCTTGGTTTTGCCAATGCTATCTTTACTCAGTTATCTTTTTTCGGCGCCGTTGCGGACAGTGGTTTAAACCAAGTTTGGCGAGTGTTTACGCCAAGCCTAATGCACTTTTCTGCTATGCATATCATCTTTAATATACTGTGGTGGTGGTACTTAGGCGGTAAAATTGAAACCAATTTGGGTACTCGACCACTACTGTTTTTATTAGTTGCAGCGGGCACTTTGCCTAATATTGTGCAGTTTTACATGACAGGACCTAATTTTGGTGGGCTGTCTGGCGTCGTTTATGCTGTGGTGGGTTACACTTGGTTAATGGGTATTCGCAAACCCAGCTGTGGTATTAGCTTACCGCAATCTTATATGATTTTTATGCTCATTTGGTTAGTCTTGGGCTTTACTGATGTGCTTGGAATGCCAATTGCAAATGGTGCCCACATTGCGGGGCTCTGTGTCGGGTTAGCTCAGGCATTATTTGATAGCAGAAAATCACAACAAGCTAAAACCAGCTAATCACCACTAATAGCGCCACCTTAGGTGGCACTTTTTTTGACATTAATGGGCTCATATAAACCGTGCTTTTCAACGCCAATCGTTAAGCCATTTCGAGTACTTTATTGACCAGTTTCTCAATACCAATATGTGCCTCTAATATCGATGTCGCTAACATATACCCTGGCGTACTGACTATTTTATTCACTTCATCAACAACAATATCTTCAACTTGCACGTCTTTATGCTTACCGCCCATTTCATTGAATGCATGAGCCGTCTCTGAATCTGTGCCAATGGTGCCAACAGCTCCTTTGCCGTAAATGTTAGGGATCATCACAGGTGAAATACACACAAAACCAACAGGCTTGTGTGCCAAAGAAAACTCACGAATAAAGTTCTCTACAATAGGCTGAATATGACAATTACTGCCAGTAGTTGCAAAGTTGGATAAATTTTTAGCGGCACCAAAACCACCGGGAATAACCAAACCATCAAATTGACTGATCTCTAAGGTGCTGGCATTGAGTACTTCACCACGAGCAATTCGTGCAGACTCTACTAACACATTACGGGTTTCGTCTGTGTTGACCTCACCCGTTAGATGATTCACCACATGCATTTGAGTCATGTCCGGAGCAAAACATTGATATTGTGCTCCCGCTCGCGTTATCGCCAGCAAGGTTAATACGGCTTCATGAATCTCAGTTCCATCAAACACCCCACAGCCACTCAACAACACAGCAATTTTTTTCATGACATCCTCCTTCAACTTTTAAGTGATAATGTAAATATTACAACAAAAAAACAACAAAATGATTGATCTGATTAAAAATCGTGCTAACTTGGACCGTCGAATTTAGTAGATGAGCTTTTTGTAACCATAAAACATCACTAAATTCTATTGTGACTTAACTGACATCAATAAAAAAGTCCACAAATTAGTAATATTTATGAGAATTAATATTTAGCTCACAAAAATAAAAATAAACGCCTTAATTCAACTAGTTACAGATTTCATTTCAAGTCGTAGGAAAATCTATCCAGTAAGGTTGATTAATTCACTCACAGACTTATCCACAGGCTGTGAATCTTTGTCGCGCCTAATAGTTTGCTTTTCTCTATAAAATTACCCACAAAACCTCACTGGATACGCCACTGGTCAGACGTTACGGTCATTGAGCACTATCTTGGGTAAATAACTGACAATCTCACAAGCATCTTGAGGTGCTGTGGGTATAATGTCATCCTATTAGTCTCGCAAAATACTGAACACGAATATTAATTATGCCAACGATTCCCAATAATCCGCTCATCCTCGTTGATGGATCATCTTATCTTTATCGCGCTTATTATTCGCCGCCTCATTTAACCAATTCCAAAGGTGAAGCGACAGGCGCGGTTTATGGTGTCATTAATATGCTTCGCAGTTTATTAAGCCGCTACAGCCCAAGTCATATCGCGGTGGTGTTTGATGCCAAAGGCAAAACCTTCCGCAACGATATGTACGACGAATATAAAGCCCAGCGTCCACCGATGCCTGATGATCTGCGCACTCAAATAGAACCCTTGCACAAAATCATTCACGCGATGGGTTTACCACTGATCAGCATTTCGGGTGTCGAAGCCGACGATGTGATCGGTACCATTGCGCTTCAAGCGAGTAAAGAAGGCCGAGCGACGTTAATCAGTACCGGCGATAAAGATATGGCGCAACTCGTCAATGAGCATGTGACGTTAATCAATACCATGACAGACACCATTATGGGGCCCGAAGAGGTCAAGACGAAATACGGTGTTAACCCAGATAGAATAATCGACTTCTTAGCACTCATGGGCGACAAATCTGACAATATTCCGGGCTTACCTGGTGTCGGCGAAAAAACCGCTTTAGCCATGCTCATCGGAGCAGGCAGTGTTGCCCAGCTATTAGCCGATCCTCACAGTGTTGTCGACATGGGTTTTCGAGGCTCGAAAACCATGCCGGCTAAAATTATCGACAATGCCGATATGCTAAGGCTGTCTTACGAGCTAGCCACCATCAAAACAGATGTCAAACTCGAACAAGACTGGCATGAGCTCAATGTTAAACCACAAGATCGAGATGAACTGATTAAATGCTTTGGTGAAATGGAGTTCAAGCGTTGGTTAGCTGAAGTATTAGATAACAAGCAACCTCGCGGCACTGTTAGCGACGCTAGCGATGAAGAAATTGCCGTATCGCCAACCATTGAAGCTGAGTATGAAACGATTCTGACTATGGAAGCGCTCGATAAATGGATCGAACAGCTCAACAGCGCCGACCTTATTGCGATTGATACTGAAACCACTAGTCTCAATTACATGGAAGCAGAACTTGTCGGTTTATCATTTGCTACCGAAGCAGGTAAAGCGGCCTATTTACCGTTAGCTCATGATTACCTTGACGCGCCGCAGCAAATCGATAAAGCCAGTGCACTTGAAAAGCTGCGCCCAATTCTTGAAAGTGACACTCTCCAAAAAGTCGGTCAAAACCTAAAATATGATATGAGTATTTTAGCCAATGCAGGCATTACTCTCAAAGGTGTACGCTTTGATACCATGCTCGAATCCTATGTGTTTAATTCAGTCGCATCACGTCACGACATGGACGGTTTAGCATTAAAATATCTTGGTCATAAAAATATTAGTTTTGAAGAAGTCGCAGGTAAAGGCGCAAAAAAACTGACCTTTAACCAAGTTAATTTAGATATAGCAGGCCCTTATGCCGCCGAAGATGCTGATATTACCCTGCGTTTACATCAACATCTATGGCCAAGACTTGAAAAAGAACCTGAACTCGCCAGTGTATTTAATGAGTTAGAACTGCCATTAATTCAAGTATTGTCAGACGTCGAGCGCCAAGGTGTATTAATCGACTCAATGTTACTTAGCCAGCAAAGTGGTGAGTTGGCCAAAAAGCTTGATGAACTGGAAATTAAAGCCTACGAAATAGCAGAAGAGAAGTTTAATTTAGCTTCACCCAAGCAGCTGCAAACGCTCTTTTTTGAAAAACTAGGTTACCCAGTCAAAAAGAAAACGCCTAAGGGTGCACCATCAACAGCTGAAGAAGTGTTAGTTGAACTGGCACTAGACTACCCTTTACCTAAAATCATCCTTGAGCATCGCAGCCTAGCAAAACTAAAGAGCACCTATACCGATAAACTGCCGCTAATGGTTAACGCTATCACGGGTCGTGTTCATACCAGTTACCACCAAGCTAATGCTGCGACTGGCCGTTTGTCATCGAGTGAACCCAACTTACAGAATATTCCCATTCGCACCGAAGAAGGTCGCCGTATTCGTCAAGCCTTTATCGCTCCTGCGGGTCGTAAGATTTTAGCAGCCGATTATTCGCAAATTGAACTGCGGATCATGGCGCATTTATCCCAAGATGCAGGCTTATTAGCGGCTTTTGCTGCAAACAAAGATATCCACAAAGCCACTGCAGCTGAAGTGTTTGGAATACATTTTGAAGAAGTGACCACAGAACAACGTCGCCGCGCCAAAGCGGTTAACTTTGGCTTAATTTATGGTATGTCTGCATTTGGTTTAGGCAAACAACTGGATATTCCACGTAACGAAGCACAAACGTATATCGACACTTATTTTGCTCGCTACCCAGGTGTGCTTAAATACATGGAAGAAACGCGAGCCATCGCTGCTGAATTGGGTTATGTGTCAACATTATTCGGACGTCGTTTATACTTACCAGAAATCCGCGATCGAAACGCATTACGTCGTCAAGCTGCTGAACGCGCGGCGATTAATGCGCCCATGCAAGGTACTGCCGCAGATATCATCAAAAAAGCCATGATATCCATTCACCATTGGATCAATACCAGCACACAAGGTGAAATCACCTTGATCATGCAAGTGCACGATGAATTAGTGTTTGAAGTTGATGAGGCGCAAGCTGAAACGCTCAAAACAAAAGTGTGCGATTTAATGGCTCAAGCGGCATCATTGGACGTGACCTTATTAGCTGAGGCAGGCATTGGCGACAACTGGGGTGAAGCCCACTAGTTATTGAGGGTCACTAGCTGGCTCGTATCAGCAAAGGCTGCTAGACCATTCAAACAGGTTTAACGATTATGCCACCTCACTGACGGTGGCATTTTTATGCTTCATTTTTTTAGAAAGTAATTTGTTAGAAAGTAATTTGTTAAAAAGTAATCCCTCCTAAAATAGACGATAAAGCCTCGATCATAAAAGACATATCCATCTGTTAGAAAGTGTTACCCCACCTTATTTGCTATCAGTTCAATCAGTGGATGGCGATGAACAAGCAATTGATGAACCTCAAATCAGAGTTCAAATCTGTCTAAAACCGGTGCTAAAATCCGACAAGTTTTTGCGGACTACCGAAAAAACTCAATCTGTATAACATGCCAAGCCGTTATGGTTAACAAAACAGCAATGTTTTGGGTCTAAAATCACACTATTATATGTCTATATGAAAAACAGTTTTTTATTTTCAGGTTAATAGGCTATTATAATTGTCGTAGGGTACAGAGGTTAAGATGTTCAATCTTGCAAACCTTTATTTCACTAGCAATAGTGACTAGCCAAATTCGGCGCCCCAGCAATTTAGGTTGCTGGGGCTTTTTTTGATTTTTTTTTCGACCTAAAAAATATTTAGAGCAAATACTTTAACTGTCGTTAGAGATCGGTTATTATATTGCTATTGAGCGTCATCAAATTGAGTTGATGGCACTTGAGTCTTGTTGAATTTAGCTTCTCCCCAAAAGAGCTAATTTATTTGTACCGATGGCCGTTTGGTTATCGGTTTTTTTTGCCTAAAAATCAAGATCCCTATACCAAAGACGAAAAAAAGCCGACATGTGTGTCGGCTCTTAGTGCTTGCTGGCAATCGATTATATCACTCAGTGGTTACTCAGGTTCTTGCTCAGCCTTCTCCTCAGCTAACCATTCAGGATGACACCAATCATTTAAAATGCTCAGCACCTTAGGTTTACCGGTGCCTTTCAATGACGACAAGGTCTCCACTTGTACCTTATCACCAAAATCCTTTAGGGCTGAACGCACCTCATTGATGGTTTTCATTTTGGTACTCTGGGTTAACTTATCAGACTTAGTTAACAAAGCTAATACCGGAATATTACTTAATACTGCCCATTCAATCATCTGCATATCAAGATCTTTCAATGGATGACGAATATCCATCAATACCACCAAACCACTTAAACAAGCACGTTTTTGTAAATACTCACCAAGCGCCTGTTGCCATTTATTTTTTAATGCTAAAGGGACTTGCGCAAAACCATAGCCCGGTAAATCGACCAAGCGACGATCATCATCCAACTGAAAAACGTTAATCAATTGGGTTCGACCTGGTGTTTTACTGGTTCGAGCTAAACCTTTTTGCTCCGTTAGTGCATTTAACGCACTGGACTTACCGGCATTAGAACGCCCAGCAAACGCAATCTCAACCCCGATATCCCCAGGAAGATACTGATCTAAATGCGCAATATCTGGCGCACTGATTAAAAACTTAGCCCTACGGAAATCGATACGAGATTCAGTCACTCTTCACTCCAATTAAATTACTTCTAGTAACGCGTTACCATAAATTTTTAACAATTGCTTACTTTTGCACATTTTCGTGTAAAATATTAGCTTGATCACATTATATACCCAAGCAATGCTGATGTGTGTGATGTAGTCATAAATGATTTTGCTCTAACCGAACAAAATAAACTGCATAAAAAGCACTTGGAAAATCATTTTACCACGCTTGCGGGTCTTCCTAGTAAGCTCAGGACAATAAATTAACTAGAAGTTGGAACGCCATGAAAAAGTTAGCTCTTGCGCTGTCTGTAGTCGCCGCTATGTCATCACCAGTTATGGCTGAAGGTAATGCTGAAGTAGGCAAAACTAAAGCAATCGTATGTTCTGCCTGTCACGGTGCTGACGGCAATAGCATGATTGATATGTATCCTAAATTAGCAGGCCAACACCCTGCCTATCTTGAAAAACAATTAACAGAGTTTCGATTAGCGGCCAAAACAGGTGGCGCAGAGGGTCGTATGAACCCCATTATGATCGGTTTTGCAATGGGACTCAGTGATGAAGACATTGCTGACATTTCAGCATTCTTTGCTAGCCAAGTACAAGTTGTTGCCGAGGTTGCCGATGTACCTACTGCAGGCGAGAAACTGTATAAAGGTGGTGATGCCGCCCGCGGTATTACCGCCTGTGTTGCTTGTCATGGACCTGAAGGCCAAGGCGCCGCTGCTGCAGGTTTCCCTGTGGTGGGTGGTCAGCATGCTAACTATATCAGCATTCAGCTAACACAATTCCGTGATGGGATCCGTCATAACGATTTAAATGGCATGATGCAAGATGTCGCGAAAAAGCTGTCTGATGCTGATATCGAAGCATTATCTAAATATATTTCAAGTATTAAGCATTAATACTACTGAATATTAGCTAATAAAAAATGGGCTTTCGAGCTCATTTTTTACCCCCTAAAGTTGACGTTGACGTAAACTTCATCGATTATTACTTGACAGTGTTCACACTTTTAGCGTTAAATACACCCCGTACCGAGATGAACCCATCTGTTTGTAACATAAAACTAATAACATCAAGCAGGTTTCGGACTGATACATTTAAGATATAAGAATAAAGTTAATTTATAATAATAATAATTTAAGACCGCTCACTAATAATAACAACATGAGTCGATATTTCATTTTGAAATACAGGTCGTAAAATTTGTAAGGAATAGACCGATTGGTCGACATGCTATTTAGCACTGCCTTACACAACAGAGCGGCTGATAACCCAGAGCATTATTTGAAGGATTCAAATAATGGCATACAAAGCTTATTGCTGAGGATGCATCCACTGGAGGCTTTATCGCTCGAAGGTACAAAGTAACAAGGATGGTTAACTCTTGTCATTGAAGACAATTAGGATAATGATGCGTCATTGAAGACCATCTACGGAAGCTGTAGTCAGGACGGCAACAGAATATAAAAAGTGTTATGGATGACCAATAATAACTAGAAACGGCATGGAAAGCAGAAGAAATAAAGATCTGACCGGGATAGTCACATAGCAAGTAAGGATACTTGGAATCAGAATAAAGTGCGTTAGGCACTCTTTTACGAGGTGGCAGTTATACTGCCACCTTTTTTTATTCCCCAAATAACCTCAATATTGACTTGATTTAAAATACTTACTTTTAATTAGCCCCATTCGCTATATAATCGTTTATTAAGTCAATACTTAGGCACTGCTGTATTTGATGAACGTATGTCCGCTTTGTAATCATGGTGCTCATTTTTTTGTTCAAGACAAAAAAAGAGCTTTCTACAGCTGCGAACGGTGTGGTTTAGTTTTTGCTAACCCAAAATCACATCTAATGCCTGATCTTGAACGTCAGCGTTACGGTCGTGCACAAACGTCATCGAAACAGAAACCATTATCGCAATTTATACTGCCACTGCTTGAGCAAATATCTCAGCAACAGACAGGTGTATTAACGGGCCTGAATTTTGGCCGCTTACTTGATGAACAAAGTAAGCAATCCATCGCAGACGCCGGTCATCTTGTTAATCAATACGACCCGTTTTTTGCGGCTGATCAGTCGGTACTGAAACAGCGCTATGATTTTGTATGCTGTTATCGAGTATTTGAGCACTTTCGTCACCCTCACCGAGAATGGATGTTGCTTAGTCAATTAATTAAACCCGGTGGCTGGTTAGCAATAAGTACGCCTTTATTGACCGATAAAGACCACTTTGCTAAATGGCATTACAAAAACAATCCAACTCATGTAAGCTTTTATCAGCACTCGACATTCGAATATTTAGCATTAAATAGTGATTTTGAGCTATTATTTGCATCGAAAGCTCTAGTTTTGATGCAAAAATCATCAAAATCTGATATAAAGCGCATCCTTATTTAGTGTCTTGCAGAAATTGCTCTGCAAGAACGTGTTTAGAAAACCTAACGAGAACATTATGGCTCGCAGCAAAAAAACTCGCAAAGGCGGCGAAAACGGCGCTAAGTTTGCCCCAAGAGAGAAAAAAGTCGATCGCAATGCGGTGGATGGTAAAAAATCTGAAACAGGCCGTAAATCAGGCAGCCGTCATAATGAAACTTTACTTAAACAAGCATCAGATAGCGCAACGGTTAAGAGTAAAGATGCACGCCATGGCAGTAAAAAGCCGGTAGCATTAACATTACCGACATCAATTACCAAGCCGTTAGTGGTTAAGCCTAAACAGCCTAAACTGAACGATGAGCAACAGTTATTGAAACTTGAAGAAGACCCAAGACTAAATCAATTGCTTGACCAACTTGAAGAAGGTCGCGATTTATCTGACACGGATCAAAAGTGGTTGAACAATCAATTAGACAAGATTGAGCAACTGATGTTAAGTTTAGGCCTTACTGAAGGTGATGATACGCCAACGGCCAGCCCTAAAAAGCAACTGAGCGACGATGAATTATTAAATCGTTTTGAATCAGGTGCTGATCTGCTCAAAGATTATCAACACAAAGATTAATCTGCTTGATGACAGTAATACCAAGCTATTTCTTGGTTTGATATAAAAAAACTGGCGCATCTTGCGCCAGTTTTGTATTCAGAAAAGGATAAATTGTGTCAACAACCGCCATCGTTATTGCTTTGCTCATTATTGTTGCCCTTGCAGCCTACGCAACACACTTACTGTTAACGCTTAAACGTCAAACACAAGCTAATCAGCAGGCATCATCAGAGCGTAAGGCTAAAGCTGACGAGCGTAGACAACAAATACTTACTGATATCCGCTACATAGCAGCGGCGATGTTAGAAGATCGCTGTGAACTGTCTGAAGGCGTTGTGCGCATAGGCAAATTATTTGATGTCTTATCACTGTCAGAACAAGTTGCGCCTGACTTCCCTAACCTATTTATCCATTATGACCTCATTAGAAACCATCCCATCATGGAAGCGCGTCAAGCCTTACCTAAACATCAACGAATGAAGTTTGATTTTGAGCGGATGAAATCAGAAGCAGAATTAGAACAAGTCATCCTAGAAGAAGCCAAATCCATTGCTAAGTTTGATAAACCGACCACTCACTAGCACTTTTCAACCGATTAGATCACCTCAACCCGGGATGATAAACCGTTATTGCAGCGCTATTGATCCTCTAACGGCGTCGCACTCACCATCGCCCAAGCTATTGACGTGTACATTTGCCTTGTTAGCAAAGCAAACAGCAAGCTTGAAATAAAATACAGAACATATTCATACACTTATCGATTAATCCTATCTACTATCCTCGGTTGAGCTTAAGCGTCGAATTAGCACGATGATAGGTTATGCTGAGATCACATAAGCTAACGGGGCACATCACAAGGTATAATTAGATGTGTTTATTGTCCGATTAATATCAACCCCTTAGATAATGCACAGTAACAACAAGAAGCTTAATAAAGCTCAATAATTGGGATCACATTATGTTTAGTTCACTTTGCTCTGGGTTACTCAAAATACTTGGTTGGAAATTAGATGGTCAACTTGATAAAACCAAACCCTGCGTCATCATTGTTGGCCCGCATACCAGTAATTGGGATTTCATTATTGGCATTATCGCCCGCAGCGCCTTAGGAACTAAAATACACTTTTTGGGTAAGCATCAGCTCTTTATTCCGCCTTGGGGATGGTTATTTCGCGCCATGGGTGGTAGCCCCGTTGATAGACGTAAATATAATAGCTTAGTCGATGGCGTGGTACTGTTATTCCAACAAGATCCACTTTATAAACTGGCCTTAGCACCAGAAGGTACACGCAGCCCTGTAACCCGTTGGAAAAGTGGCTTTTACCATATTGCAGCCAAAGCGGATGTTGATATTGTGCCAATCGGATTAGATTTCGGCCGCAAAGCGATTGTGATCGCCAAGCCCTTAAGACCGACAGGAGATATTGAACGAGAAATAAATCAGTTAATGGATTTCTATCGTTCAATCAAAGGATGTCATCCAAAAAAGGTCCCTGATTATCAACAAAACAGTGATATTAAAAAATAACTACAATTCAATATAATCATCTGTGAGTGCTAAGAATAAAAAAAATAACACGCTGCGGTATGCTACAAGACACTTTCTAAACTTTCAGAAGCTAACACGTAGCTGCCAGTGCGACCTGAGGTCGTATGAAGCGCTGTTCACCGCGATAAGAGTGAACCATCTGTATCACCAGATGCCCCTAAGAC